>JANQQH010000524.1 GCA_028285025.1 Hyphomicrobiaceae bacterium
ATCGATTTGGTGGCTGAGCGTCGCAAAATTAACCCGTCACAAATTCCCGGCTTAATCAAGGGACGCATTTTTTCTGGCCGGCAAGCGCTGCAATATGGTTTGGTTGATGCTGTGGGCGGTGAAGCGCAAGCACTTGAATGGCTAAAAGCAAGTAAAAAGATCAACAAAGATCTACCCGTGATTGATTGGCAACAAACCAATCCAGCCCAATCAGGTTTATTTGGTTTAGCCAGCAATCATATAGCGAAACTACTAGGGATTGATATGTCCTCTTTTGTTCAACAATTTTCGCAAGAAGGTTTGATCAGTTTAGGGACGCCCAAGCTAATTTCAAAATGGCGTCAAAGATAAAATTTTGTTAGACTATTTTTGGTGAAGGAACATAAAACAAATGGGGCATTTGATGATAAAGTCTGAGCTTATTCAAAAAATCGCAGCAGCTAATCCGCATCTTTATCATCGCGATGTTGATAAGATCGTAAATGTCATTTTTGATGAGATTATCAAAGCGCTTGAAAGCGGTGGTCGGGTTGAACTGAGAGGGTTTGGCGCTTTTACTGTCAAGCATCGCCCAGCGCGAAAGGGACGCAACCCACGAACTGGCAAACCTGTGAATGTTGACGAAAAATTCGTCCCTTTCTTTAAAACAGGCAAAGAACTGCGTGAACGACTTAACAAAGAATATGATGGCTAACAATACGCCTATTATTATTGTGAATTGACACTCTTAATTTGCGGTTTGTTTGGGATTTTCAAGTGTTTAAAAAATTCTTCAATGCTCTTATCCTTTTGCCTCTAGCGTTGCTGATGATTGCGATTGCAGTAGCCAATCGGCACATTGTGCGCTTGGTACTGGACCCTTTATCGCCTGAAGCCCCCTTATTAGCGCTTGAGGCACCATTTTTTGTTTATTTATTTGCCGCCATGCTCATTGGTATATTGCTAGGCGGCATTGGCATGTGGTTTGGCCAACGAAAATGGCGCCGCGCTGCCCAACTGCGCAGCCGAGAAGCCCATGAATGGCGCCGCGAAGCCGAACGGCTTGGCAAAGAAGCCACTTCGCGAACAGGCATAACTGCAAACCAACCAGATGCCCTACCAAGCCCATAACTTTTTTAACCCACAACCCAAGACTTAGCGTGTGCCTTAACTTCCATGGTGAGATTTTTGCATTCTGAAATTGCTTGTCAAGGGTTCCCGCAGAGCGGCTACCGCCCTTGACAAGCAATTTCAGAATGCAAAAATCTCACCATGGAAGTTAAGGCACGGTGCGCCACATCAAAAAGGATCAGTTCATTGCACGTTAAAATTTGCGGCCTTAAAGATGAACAAATGCTGGAAGCAGCTATTGAGGCTGGTGCTGATTTTGTCGGGCTTGTGTTTTTTGAACCCAGCCCGCGCCATGTGTCCATTGATATAGCAGCTAAGCTGGCAAATATAGCCCGAGGCCGCGCCAAGATTGTAGCTCTGGTGGTGGATGCCAGCGATGCCTTGCTCGGTGAGATCGCAGACCAAGTCCAACCAGATTATTTTCAATTACATGGACACGAAACAGCTGAGCGGTGCACCGAAATATTGGAGAGATTTAAAATCCCATTGATGAAAGCAATTGGCGTAAAAACCCCTGAAGATGTTATCCGCGCCAATGATTATAAGCCTTGCGAAATCATCTTGTTTGACGCCAAAGCAGACCCAAAGTTAACCCAATTACCCGGTGGAAATGGGATTCCATTTGACTGGCGCTTGCTAACAGGCCAAAAAGAACAACGAAATTTTATGCTCTCAGGCGGGCTAACGCCTTTGAATGTCCGTGAAGCCATTAAATTGACAGGCGCGTCCATGATAGATGTTTCCTCCGGCGTGGAAACAACCCCTGGTGAGAAAGATAGCGCCCTGATTGCCCAATTTATCAAAGCGGCAAAGAGCGAAGAATAAAGGGAAAGATTTGGTCTTATGACCCAGCACAATAGTTTTATGACCGGCCCAGATGACCGGGGACATTTCGGAAAATTTGGTGGCCGCTTTGTGGCCGAAACCCTGATGCCGCTGATTATAGATCTGGAAAAAGCCTATGATGCCGCCAAGCAAGACCAAAGCTTTATTGATGAACTGGCGTATTTACGCACCTATTATGCTGGTCGGCCCAGCGTGCTTTATCATGCAGAACGCTTAACAGAGCATTTCGGCGGCGCAAAAATTTACTTTAAACGTGATGAGCTTAATCACACCGGCTCGCACAAAATTAATAATTGCTTGGGGCAAATTTTGCTC
>JANQQH010000079.1 GCA_028285025.1 Hyphomicrobiaceae bacterium
GCCAACCGTCTCGCCGTCAATGCGGATTTTACGCCGTAAAATTTCACTCTGGGCAGATTGAGTAATCCCAGTGCCAATGCGCACTTCCCCCATGGCTCCATGCACCAAGGCTGAGACCGCCCAATCGCCATCATCTTGAAACGAGCCTAGTTCAGCTATTGTCGCCCGGCGCAAGCCTTGGCCGGGGCTTAACAGCGAAACAGCTTCCAACAAATTGGTTTTGCCCGCCCCATTATTGCCAACCAAAACAACAGGTTTAGCATCTATAGATAGTTTTAAGGATTTATAATTACGAAATTGATGCAACGAGATGGTTTCAATCCAATTGCGTTGCTGAGCCTGAGCACGTGTCTCAATTTGCTTATCGTCCACACGTCACCGCCCAAATAAAGCTTACACCCGCATTGGCATTAAAACATAAAGCGCAGAAATATCGCTGCTGTCACGCACCATGGTGGGCGAGCCCGCATCTGCGAGCAAAAACTTGGCCGTCTCGCTTTCAAGCTGGCCGGTAATATCGAGCAAATAGCGCGCATTAAAGCCAATCTCCAACGGCTCTTCGCTATAATCAACGGAAAGTTCTTCCGTCGCACTACCGCTATCAGGATTGTTCACGGTTAAAACAAGGCTTTTGTCATTCAAATTTAGTTTTACTGCCCGGCCCCGGTCAGAAGACAGGGTAGAGACACGATCAACGGCCTTTGCAAAACTGTCTCTGGTGATGGAAAGTTCTTTGTCATTTGCCGTTGGAATAACCCGGTTATAATCAGGAAAGGTGCCATCTATTAATTTCGAAGTCATCACCAAATCACCAATTGAAAAACGGATTTTGGCATCTGACATCTCAACCGTCACATCCCCTTCAGTCTCGCTCACCATACGGTGAACTTCGCCCACCGTTTTACGCGGCACAATGGCACCAGGCAAGCCATCAGCCCCATCAGGTAAGGGGATTTCCACTTGCGCCAACCGGTGCCCGTCTGTTGCAACGGCGCGCAACATGTCATTGCCCTCAGTCTCTGCTTGGTGCAAATAAATGCCATTGAGGTAATAACGTGTTTCTTCCGTTGAGATGGCAAAGCGGGTTTTTTCAATCAGCTGTTTCAAGTCACCTGATTTGATCGTGAATTTATGGCTCAAATCATCGGTGCTAAGTTCTGGGAAATCATCAGCCGGCAAAGCTTGCAAATCAAACCGCCCCTTGCCAGCCACCACACTGACCCGGTCATCATCACCGCGTGAAATCTCAACGTCTGCCCCATCAGGCAATTTGCGTACAATGTCATGCAGCACATGGGCTTGCACGGTGGTGCCCCCATTTTCAGAAATTTTAGCCGGCACTTTTTCAATCACTTCGCGCTCAAGATCTGTCGCGGTTAGGCACAGATGATCATTGGAGGCCACCAACAGCACGTTCGACAAAATAGGAATTGTATTCCGCCGTTCAACAATGGAAGTGACATGGCTTAAAGCCTTTAGCAGGGCGCTTTTTTCAATGACAAGTTGCATAACTGTACAGATCCGCTCAACGTCTTAAAAAAGTTAGATTTAAATGGAGGAAGAGATAAGGAATAACCCACCCGAATCCCACCGAATTTGGACCGCAATTGAACCCGTTATAGCCCCAATTTGCAACAGTTTTTCGCAAACAAAGGCGCTATATTCCCCGTTTAAAGGCTTAACAAAGGGAAATATACTAAGAAAACGGATAAACACCTAAGCTGCTCCTTAATTTCCACGGTTAGACTTTGGCATTTTAAAAGCGGTTGTCAAGGACGCGGAGCGCAAGTGAAATCCTTGACAACCGCTTTTAAAATGCAAAAATCTAACCGTGGAAATTAAAGAGCTTTCAGGACACCAAACTAAACAAAAAAGGCCAGCACAAGGCCGGCCTTTTGAAAAAAACATAAAGGTTTTAATCCTTTAGTAAACGCTCCAAAATCCCAAGATCTTCACGCAAGGTCTGATTGTCAGACAATTCCTTCTCAATCTTGCGAATGGCATGAAGCACCGTTGTGTGGTCCCGCCCACCAAACCGGCGGCCAATCTCTGGTAGCGAGCGTGCTGTTAGCCGTTTGGCCAAATACATGCCCACTTGCCGCGGCAACACAATAGAACGGTTGCGCCGTTCAGACAAAATGTCGCTGCGCGTCACGCCGTAATGGCGCGAAATAACCCGCAAAATATCATCAATCTTAATCCGGCGCGGCTCCTTAGAGCACATCAGATCGCGAATGATATGTTCAACCGCGGTCAGTGTAATTGGCTCATTGGTAAATTGTGAATTGGCATAAATCCTGTTCACAGCTCCATCCAGCTCACGTCCACTTTCAGTCAACCGCTCGGCCAAAAAGCCGATGACTTCCTCATGCACAACAAATTTGGGGTCTTCTCCAATTTTATCATCTACGCGGTGGCGTAAAATCTGCAAACGAAGATCAAAGT
>JANQQH010000040.1 GCA_028285025.1 Hyphomicrobiaceae bacterium
ATAAGAGGCAAGGGGTGTTCTGAATGATAGAATTCAGCTTGTTCTACCAATTCGCGGAAATAAACCGTTTCACTTGCTGCATTTGGGAGTTCAATGCCGATGGCGTTGCGCCCTGGGATGACAGCGATGCGGGCTGACAGAGCGCTCATGGAGCGGGCAATGTCATCGGCCAGGCCAACGATGCGTGATGTTTTGATGCCTCGTGCCGGTTCAAATTCAAACAGGGTGACAACGGGGCCAGGGCGCACGTTTAAAATTGATCCCTTTACGCCAAAGTCGAGCAATACATTTTCCAGCATGTGGGCCATTTCCAGCAAATTATCATGGGAATAAGATGTGGCCGTTTGTGGCGGAGATGGGGTGAGTAATTCTATAGGCGGCAAAATAAATTCTTGATGATTTGCACTTTTTTTGCCGCTTAAGGCGGGCGTGACCACAGTGTTTAGTGGTGGTTGGTGTTCCTGATTTGCCCCGCCAAGGCTCGTTTGTTCTGGTTGAAATTCATAAGCGTGTGGTGGCTGGCTGGCTGCATAGTCAGGTTTTGCAGACATTGGGGGTAGTTTTTGGGGGGGCAGCTTTTGCGATTTGCCATCGCCAGGATTTTTACCTTGGAAATGATCGGGGCGTAAGGGGCGCGGCATGGGTGGTTGGCTTTGATGAATGGCCGGGCCGTTATGAGCGGCCTGGTCGGTTTCATCTAAACTGGCGTTGCGCCACCATAGGCGCTGGTTTTTGCTATCGCGCTCGCCGGCTTGGCGCAGGCTGCGGGCTTGATACCAATAAACAAGGCGGTTAAAGGGGGCTTTTAATGTGGCTTTAAATTGTTCTGTGTCTTCAACATGAAACAGAATTTGGGCGTCGCGTATTTTTAGGGCGCACGTGAAGGCAAGGGCGAAGACTGAACAGGTTAGTAAGAGTAAAAGAGCTAAAACTGTATAAAAGGGGCTGTTGGCGCCTAAGCTTTCCAGCTGGGTGATTTTGCCAATGGTGTCACCCACTATGCCGCCATAGTTTTGCGGCAAGGGCCAGGTGTTGGTGGTGGGCAAGAGGTTTAATGCTGTGGCC
>JANQQH010000212.1 GCA_028285025.1 Hyphomicrobiaceae bacterium
GGGTGTTGTTTTTATGGCCTATGGGCGTTAGGAACGCGCAGCTTGCTGCCACGGCCACGGCCATTAAGAAGGGGTCCGCGCTGACATTTAACCTGGCAGCCAAATCAACAGCAATGGGGGCGGCAATCACTGCTGTGGCGGTGTTGTTTAAAACGTCAGAAAGGGTCATGGTGACAACCATTAAAATGGTTAGCACAATCCAAGGGGCAGCGCCTTGAGTGACATTGAGTATCCATTGAGCAATCAGGGCGGTGCCGCCTGAAGCCTCAAGGGCTGCGCCCACGGGAATGAGTGAGCCTAGTAGGACTATTACCGGCCATTCCACGCTGTCATAGAGCTTTTTGACCGAAACAATATTGAACAGGACATAACCAATCGCGGTAAGCCCTAAGGCAAAGGGCAAATAAAGAATGCCAAAACTGGCCAGTAAAATGGCAGCGGCAAACAGGGCGACGGCGAGTAAGGCTTTATCCCTCTTAATCACTTGCAATCCGCGTTCGGCCAAGGGCAAACAGCCCAGCCAATTTGAAATTTCTGGCAAACGTTCTGTTGGGCCATAGAGCAGCAAAATATCCCCCGCTTCAATTTGGGTGCGTCGCACCCGTTCATGGATTTGCTGGCCTTGGCGGGAGATGCCCATGAGCGTAACGTTATGGCGATAAAGCAAGCGCAAGTTTAAAGCAGAGCGGCCTTCAATTCGTGCCCCTTCAGGCACCACAACTTCTAAAAGACTTGTGTCTGCTGAGGCTAATGTGCCTTGATGTTTTTCAGAGCCAACAAACTCTACCCCGATCAGACCGGAGAGTTCTTCAATGGTTTGTGGTTTGGCCTCAACCACCAAAATATCGCCTGCCTCAATCACCTGCCAAGCAACAATACCGGGCAATTTATTGCCGCGCCGTATAACGCCGATGAACTGCACATCATTGGCTTTTTCAACAGCTTCGACCTCACGCAGGCGCTGGCCAATAAGCATACTATCTTCACTGACCCTGACCTCAGCGACATAATCATCTAACTCAAATAGTTCTTTGGCTTGGTTGCTTTGGCCGCGGGCGCCTGGGATTAACCGCCAACCGATTAGGGCTACAAACAAAACCCCGACAATGGCGCAAATGAGACCAACTGGGGCAAAGTCGAACATTTCATAAGGGAGACCTAAGGGCTTGTCAGGAAAACTTGACAATCCCTCTTTTACCTCTCCTCGATAACTGGCAATGATGATGTTTGGCGGTGTGCCAATAAGAGTGACGAGCCCGCCTAAAATAGAGGCAAAGGAAAGCGGCATTAATGTGAGCGCAGGGGAGCGTTTTGCTTTTTCAGCCGCTTGCAAGTCAACTGGCATGAGCAAGGCAAGAGCACCAACATTGTTCATCACCGCGGAAAGGGCAGCAGCTAAGCCGGCCATAATACCAATGTGAGCGGCAAGTTTGCGCCCGCTGTCAATCATCATGCGGGCAATCAGCTCAATTGCGCCAGAATTGGAAAGTCCTTTCGAGACGATCAGCACCAAGGCAATGATGATAACGGCTGGGTGGCCAAAACCGGCAAAGGCGGTTTCTTGAGGAACAACGCCCAGAATAACAGCGGCTATGAGCGCTGAAAAGGCAACCAGATCATAACGAAAACGGCCCCAAATGAGCAGGGCAAACACCACGCCGAGCAAGCCAAATAGCATCATTTGGTCAGTTGTCATAAAGCTGTTCCCCCCCGATAAGCTTGTATTTTCTGACTGGCTTCTTGCCCTTTTGTGGTTGGCAAGTTTGGTTTGGGCCAGGCTTTAATTTAGTTTCCCGTGGCAATGCTTATATTTTTTACCAGACCCACAAGGGCATAGAGCATTACGAGGTACTTTGCCCCAGGTGGAAGGGTCATAGGGGTCAATTTGGCTGGCTGCTTTGCGCGTGATAACTTGCGTGCCTGCGCCTTCTATATCCTCTGGATGAAATTCATCTTCCCCAGTTGATAAATTCACATGATGGGCTTCCATTTCGGGTAATTCAGCATCATCCAAAGAGGGGAGACCTTCATCCATAGACAGTTCAACATGAGCCAGTTGACCAGAGACCGCTTCGCGCAACTCTGCCAGCATCGATTCAAACAGGGTAAAGCTTTCTGTTTGGTATTCATTTAACGGATCGCGTTGGCCATAGCCGCGCAGGCCGACAACTTGGCGCAGGTGTTCCAATGTTACCAGGTGGTCGCGCCAGAGATGATCTAAGGTTTGCAATAGAACAGACTTTTCAACCTGGCGCATAATGTCGGGGCCAAATTCAGCCGCCTTTTTGGCAGCAGCAACATTGCTGGCCTCTATTAAACGCTCTAGGATTTCTTCGTTGGCGATGCCTTCTTCATCTGCCCAGTCTTGCAGCGGCGGGGTGATGTTGAAGACCTTCTCGACTTCTTCTGCTAACCCTTTAATATCCCATTGTTCGGCATAAGCGTTTTCAGGAATGTGGCGGGCGACCAGCTCATCAATCATTTGATGGCGCAAATCAACAACTGTTTCAGAAACTTCTTCATCACGCATTAGGTCAATTCGTTGGTCAAAAATAACCTTGCGTTGTTCGTTCATGACATTGTCAAATTTGAGCAAGTTTTTGCGAATGTCATAGTTGTGGGCTTCAACTTTTTTCTGTGCTTTTTCCAGCGCCTTGTTGATCCAGGGGTGGATGATTGCTTCGCCTTCCTCAAGGCCAAGTTTTTGTAACACACCGTCCATGCGGTCAGAGCCGAAAATGCGCATTAAATCATCTTCGAGTGACAAGAAGAATTTAGAGGCACCTGGGTCACCTTGGCGGCCAGAGCGACCCCGCAATTGGTTGTCGATGCGACGGCTTTCATGGCGCTCTGTACCGATCACATAAAGCCCGCCGGCATCAAGTGCTTGATGTTTTTTTGTTTCGATGTCGGCAGTTATTTCAGCAATTTTCTTGTCGCGCTTTTTCCCCTCGCCCAGCTCGTCAGCTTCGTTCTCAATGCGCATTTCTAAATTGCCACCCAATTGAATGTCTGTGCCGCGACCGGCCATATTGGTGGCAATGGTGATTGCACCAGGGCAACCAGCATCAGCAATAATCATGGCTTCTTTTTCGTGATGGCGCGCGTTAAGTACTTGATGTTTAATCTTTTCTTTCTTCAATAAGTCAGAGAGCAATTCAGACTTTTCAATTGAGGTGGTGCCAACCAACACTGGTTGGCCACGATCTTGGCAGTCTCTAATCAATTGAATGATGGCTTTGTATTTCTCTTGTGCGGTGCGATAGACCTCATCATCTTCATCTTTACGCGCAACAGGCTTGTTGGTGGGCACATCAACCACATCAAGCCCATAAATGTCCATGAACTCTTCAGCTTCAGTGGCCGCTGTTCCTGTCATGCCGGCAAGTTTGTTATATAGGCGGAAATAGTTTTGGAACGTGACTGAGGCGAGTGTTTGGTTTTCAGGTTGAATGTCTGCGCCTTCTTTGGCTTCTAGTGCTTGGTGCAGACCATCAGAAAAACGTCGGCCATCCATCATTCGGCCTGTGAATTCATCAATGATGATCACTTGCTTGTTTTTGACAATATAATCTTTGTCTTTCATAAACAGCTTATGAGCCCGCAGGGCATTGTTGAGGTGATGAACAAGGGTAACGTTTTCTACGTCATAAAGCCCACCTTCTTTTAAGATCCCTAGCTCACGCAATTTTTCTTCTGCTCGCTCATTGCCTTCATCTGTTAACGAGACGGCCTTGGCTTTTTCGTCAATCTCATAATCTGCTTCCACAAAATCGGGCACGATCTGGTCAATGGAGGTGTATAGGTCTGAGCGGTCTTCAACGGGGCCTGAAATGATAAGAGGGGTTCGTGCTTCATCGATTAGGATGCTGTCAACCTCGTCTACGATGGCAAAATAATGGCCACGCTGAACCATCTCGCCTAAATCATACTTCATATTGTCGCGCAGATAATCAAAGCCAAATTCATTATTGGTGCCATAGGTGACATCTGAAGCATAAGCATCGCGGCGGGCTTCGTCATCCATGTCATTTACAATGGTGCCAACGGTGAGGCCTAAAAAGGTATAAACTTTGCCCATCCACTCTGCGTCGCGCTGGGCCAAATAATCATTTACGGTGACCACATGTACACCGCGTCCGGCCAAAGCGTTGAGGTAAACGGCCAATGTGGCCACCAAAGTTTTACCCTCACCGGTGCGCATTTCAGAGATTTTACCATCATGCAAAACCATGCCGCCGATGAGCTGGACATCATAATGACGCTGGCCCAGGGTGCGTTTTGCGGCTTCTCTGACAGTGGCAAAGGCTGGAACCAGCAGATCATCGAGGCTTTTGCCATCAATTACTTCTTGACGGAACTGAGCGGTTCTTTCACGCAGCTCATCATCAGACAGGGCTTGTAGTTCTGGTTCTAGCGCATTGATTTGTTCAATGCGGGCAGAATATGTCTTGATTTGACGTTCATTTGAAGTGCCAAATAGCTTTGCACCCAGTGCGGCAAACGATACCATGTTTTTTTCAGCCTAACCTGACGAATTAATTTGTTTCATGCTCACATTATTTAAGGTTACAAATCTGTAAGCCGACAAAAAATTATTTACCTTATAGCGTTTCTATTTTTACAGGACCAAAGTAACGCTAAAAGTTTTTTTCTTCAGCATTTCATTTTTTGGCTCTCTAGCATGCCCCCCAGCAACCGCGCTATACCAAAACCGGCGACCACTTTTGGGTGAAATGCTCTAAAAATGACTTAATTTGCACCATAGGCGCCAAATTTTAAGATGTCACCGGCTCTAATGGGCAAATCAGTTAGAATGATTAACACCAATTTATGACCAATTCAAACCGCTATAAAGGGTAAAAATCTTTTGTCATTTAAAAGTTTAAGTTTGATCTTAAAAGGACAGATAGAAAGGCAAGTGACGATTGTCAATGTGTGTTTGGATTTTAACGCTTTTGATAGCGAAAAAGTGAAAATTCAAGGCACAGATTTATATTTGTAGCTGTAAAACTTGCTTCAGAGGCTAAATTATCCTATTGAGAACACAAATAATATATATTTTTTGCTGAGATATGATTAAGTGTCGTTTAAAGGTAAAAAAAATCAACCTCAATAAGAATCAAGGAAGTGAATAGTGAAACATTTAAACAAAAGTGTGCTGCTGGCTCTGATTGTGCTGTTTGCCACAAGCGCGCCGCTCAAAGCTGAAAAAAAAGTTGTAGCCACAGTTGATGGGCAGGAAATTACTGAAAAAGATATGGTTCGTGCTGAAACAGAAATGTTTAATCAGTTGGTGAATGTTCCTAAAAAAGCACGTCGGAAAGTTTTGGTTGAATATTTAATTGAAACACAAATTTTAGCTAAAGCGGCGCAAGATTCCAAAGTTGGTGAAACAGATGACTTTAAAAACAGCAAAGATTACTATCATCGCCGTGCCTTAAGAGATATTTATTTTAATCAGCAAGTGTTTAAAGCAGTTTCTGATAAAGATGCGCAAAATACATATGACGAAGCTAGTAAAGAAGAAGAAGCGCGTGTTCGCCATATTTTGGTTAAAGATGAAAAGCTTGCGAAAGAAATTCATGAAAAAGTGACCAAAGGTGGAGACTTTAAAGCGTTGGCCAAAGAACATTCAATTGATCCTAGCTCAAAAGACAAGGGCGGTGATCTTGGCTTTCTTTTAAAAGCACAAGTTGTGCCTCAATTTGGCACGGTTGCATTTGGCCTGTCTAAAAAGGGTGAAATCGCTGAAAAACCGGTTCAAAGCCAATTTGGGTGGCATATCATTCAACTGGAAGAAAAGCGCCCTCGCACACTGCCACCGTTTAATGATGTGAAAGATCGTATTAAAGAAGTGCTGTGGCAGAAAAAAGCGCAAGAACTGATAGAGAAACTGCGTAAAACAGCCAAAGTTGAATTTGTTGATAAAGAACTTGCCAAGCCATTGCCAGATCCACGTGGTAGTAATTAAGAGCTGAGAGCAGGGATTTTAATTTTAAAAAGTTTTATCGCCGCCAAAATTTGGCGGCGATTTTTTTTATGACGAGATTTGGCGCGTGCGTTGTTGCTATTCATTGCAGGATGGATTGTCTGTTTTTTTGAAGGGTAGGTGGTCGTGCAAGACATTATTGCGCAGATCAACACAAGAGCCTTCTTCTTCAAGAAATTGAGCGACCGCTGTTTTTAGTCCTGGGTGAGAAATGTAATGAGCTGAATAGGTTTCGCATGGGGCATAGCCGCGGAGTAATTTATGCTCGCCTTGTGCGCCAGCTTCAACGCGGGTCAGGCTATGGGCAAGGGCATAGTCGATGGCTTGATAGTAACATATCTCAAAATGCAAGAAGGGGTGATAATGCAAAGCCCCCCAATAGCGCCCATAAAGGGTGTCGCCTCCTTTAAAATTCAGGGCGCCTGCAATAGGTGCACCGTCTTGATAGGCAAAGATGAAGATCACATGCTGTT
>JANQQH010000112.1 GCA_028285025.1 Hyphomicrobiaceae bacterium
TTGATTTTATCATTCTGTGGGTCAAGGGGGGCTCCAAGATTGCGAGTTAGGGCTTATGAGGCGTCGTAAGTTTCCTTAGCGTTCTGGATGTCTAGAGAAGACAGGGTTTGAACAGAGGGTAACTCTTATGAGTGATTTATCAATCGGGCTGAAAAAGGGTGAGACGCTGGGGGATAGTGTGTCATCTTCGCTCAAACAGAAAAAATCTAAAAAGAATGGGAAAGCTTTTTTTAGCGCTAAGCAGACCACAATTGGTGGTGCTGTTTCCTTAACTGGTGTTGGTGTTCATTCGGGGGCGCCCGTTTCTATAACACTGCAACCAGCAGACATGAATACGGGTATTCGGTTTGCAGTGTCTCATCTGGATAAAGATGTTGAGATTAAAGCTCATTGTGAATTTGTCGACAGTTTAACGCTTTGTACTGTTTTAAGCAGCAAATGCGGCGCTGTTGTTGCCACCGTTGAGCATTTAATGGCTGCTTTACGTGGTATGTCAATTGATAATGTTGTGGTTGAGATTGACAGCGGTGAAGTGCCGATTATGGATGGCAGTTCAATGCCGTTTGTTCGGAGCATTGAAGAAGCTGGCATTGTTGAGCTGGATGCGCCGCGCCGGTATATTAAAGTTTTAAAACCTGTTCAGGTTGAAGAAAAAGGGTGCTGGGGGCAATTGTTGCCCTTTAATGGTTTCCGCCTTGATGTGGAAATTGACTTTGAAACACCTGTTATTGGTCGGCAACGCTTTGTCTCTGATATTACCCGTGAGGTTTTCCGTGATGAATTGGCGCGGGCCAGGACTTTTGGCTTTATGGCTGATGTCGAAAAGCTATGGGCTGGTGGACATGCACTTGGAGCATCACTTGATAACACTGTAGCAATTGATAAGGATAAAGTTGTTAATAGTGACGGTTTGCGTTTTGCTGACGAGTTTGTACGCCATAAGGCCTTGGATGCGGTTGGCGATTTAGGGCTTGCTGGCTATCCATTGTTATGTTGCTATAAATCATACCGGGGTGGGCATGCTTTGAATGCCAAAGCTGTTAAGGCTTTGTTGTCTGATGAAGAGGCCTGGACCTTTGTTGATGCGCCATTTGTGGCACCTGTAAGGGTTTCAGATCGTGATGGTTTGATTCATGAACAGTCAAGTGGCTCAGCTGTGATGGTGGCTGCAAATTTTGCGGCAGATCGAAATTAAGCTGTTTTGCTTTCATTTTGCGTGAATTTTTGTTAAAGGCAGGGGCAAGACGCCTGCCTTTTGTTTTGAAAATTCGTATAATTGGCATAGAATCTCCACATTCGTAATGTCTTTATATTGTTTCAATTGTCTTGATATTGTTTCAATTGTCTTGATGGTTGTTTTAATTATTTCCTTTGGGGGAGTTTACTGTGAGCTGTAAGCAAGGAGCTTTTGTTTCTTTCATATTTGTGATGACCACACTGTTGGCGGGGTGTTCTTCCCCCTCTTTTAGTGATATTGGGTCTTCTGTTAGCTCTCTTGGTGGCTGGTTTGGCGGTGATACGAAAGAGTATCTAGATCCTGAACAGGTTGCACCGGCTGAAAAACTTTATAGCGAGGCTGATCAATTTTTGAACGGGGGCAAGTATAGCGCTGCGGCTAAAAAATTTGAAGATGTAGATAGATTGCATCCTTATTCCCCTTATGCGCGTCGTTCCATTGTGATGGCTGCTTATGCCAATTATAAGGATGGTAAATATACCGAGGCGATTGCTGGTGGTAAACGTTACTCAACTTTACACCCTGGTACAAAAGAGGCGGCTTTAGCGCAACATGTGGTAGCAATGTCTTATTATGACCAAATTGCTGATCCCAAGCGTGATCAAAAACGCACTAAAAAAGCACTTGAATCCCTTCAAACTTTGGTCCGCCGTTATCCCAATTCGCGCTATACAGTCCAAGCGCGCAATAAAATTAGAGTTGCTAAGGATGTTTTGGCAGCCTCTGATATGAATGTAGGCCGGTATTATTTGAAGCGCAAAAATTATTTGGCGGCGATTAACCGCTTTAAGTCTGTGGTTAAGAACTACCAGGACACGCAACATGTGGAAGAGGCTTTGGCGCGCATGGCTGAGGCTTATATGGCCCTTGGTATTGCCTCTGAAGCGCAAACAGCCGGGGCTATTTTGGGCCACAACTTTCCTGACTCGCCATGGTACAAAGACACTTATGTCTTGCTAAAATCAGGTGGGTTAGCGCCGCGTGAAAACAGTGGTTCTTGGCTTTCTAAAACCTGGAAAAATGCGGTGGATACGGCAAAGAACCTTAATCCGCTGTAATTTGGTTTGCTTTAATTGTTTGAAAGACGCGGTCTTTTTTGGGGCCGCGTTTTTTTATTGAAATTATTGTTATGAGGCTTGCGGCGTGCCTTAAATCTCATGGTTAGACTTTGGCATTTTAAAACAGCTTGTCAAGGGTCCCCGCGACGGGGCTACCGCCCTTGACAAGCTGTTTTAAAATGCAAAAATCTTACCATGAGATTTAAGGCACAATCTAGGCGCTTGTGGCTGATTGGTGATATTCCATTTTAATATAAAAAGGGCAGAGTGTGAAAGATTTGGCTTCAGTTGATGTGGGTGATCTTGAAAAGCGAGAGGCGTTGGCTGAATTAAAGCGATTGGCCAAAGAGATTGCTTATCATGATCAGCTTTATCATGGACAAGATAATCCTGAAATTAGTGACGCTGAGTATGATGTCTTGCGCCAGCGCAATGAGGCGCTGGAAGCGGCTTTTCCTGATCTTGTTTTGCAAGATAGCCCTTCTTTGAAAGTTGGTGGCCAGATTTTAGATGGGTTTGAAAAGGCCCCTCATGATGTGCCGATGCTTTCGCTGGGGAATGCTTTTGAGCGCCAGGATGTGGTGGACTTTTTGGATCGCGTGCGCCGGTTTTTAAATATGGATGGGCGCCAAGATTTGTCTGTTGTGGCTGAACCGAAGATTGATGGGCTTTCTATTTCTTTGACCTATGATCGCGGGCGGTTGGTGCGGGCCGCCACGCGCGGGGATGGACAAGTGGGGGAAAATGTTACCCATAATATTGAGACCATTCAAGAGATTCCGCATACGCTTAAGGCTAAGAGAGTACCGCCCAAATTGGAGGTGCGCGGGGAAGTTTATATGGCGCATCAAGATTTTGAGGCGCTTAATGAGGCCCAGGCAGCGCAAGGTCATAAAGTTTTTGCCAACCCGCGCAATGCAGCAGCGGGCTCTTTGCGGCAATTGGATTCCT
>JANQQH010000082.1 GCA_028285025.1 Hyphomicrobiaceae bacterium
CTTGCGGACTGGATCTCAGAAATTTGCGTTCCAATTTCCTCAGTCGCTTTTGATGTTTGAGCGGCCAGCTCTTTCACTTCGGCAGCAACCACAGCAAAACCTTTGCCTGTCTCGCCCGCCCGCGCAGCCTCAATCGTGGCATTAAGGGCAAGAAGATTGGTTTGATCCGCGATATCGGTGATTAATTTGACAACCTCGCCAATTTTCTCTGAAGCCTTTGTCAAGCCTCTTATATCGTCGTTTGCCAGGCTAACCTCTGTCACAGCCTCTGATGTAATTTCTGATGATTGAGTGACCTGTCGATTGATTTCACTAACTGAGCTTGTCATCTGTTCAGTTGCTGAAGCCACTGAACCAACATTCGCAGACGCTTGTTCTGAAGCAGCAGCTATAGCGCTAGATCGTTCAACGGCAGAATTTGTGGAACATTCCATTGTTTTGGCAGAGGCTTCAAGTTCGGTAGCCGCCGCCGCGACAGCATTGACGATTTCTTGCATTTGGTCTTCAAAGTTTTGAACCACACTCTTAAACGATACAACACGCTCTTCCATCGCTTGCATCGCTTCATTGACTGTTTGCGCCGCCTCTCCGAACGAACCAGTCATCCCTTTAACAGAGATCCGCCGAAAATATTTGTTAGCTGCAACATACTCCAAAGAGGCCCGTGTTTCTCTAACATATGCGTCCGAGCGATCTATCAGTCTGTTAATAGCATGTAGCAATCGACCGGCTTGCCCGCTTTGTGTAATATTAGTGATACGAGACTCAAAATCTCCATTAGCAACAGCTTCACAAACTTGCAAAGCTTTTGAGATAGCGTCTTTATGATCATTGGAAAACATCGATCTGTAAATTCCTTATCTAGTTATAGTATCTGTAAGTCACAAATTTGCGATAAACTCGTCATATTCTAGATTGCGCTCTCTCAGCATATCTGCAACCATTTTTGAGGAGGCTTCCAAGCCACTTTTGCGATTGGAAAATTTTTGTTCTTGGGCAAGCAAATCTTTGTAAAGAGGTATAATCACGCTCTCCAGGGTCGTTCGATCGGGGACGCGGCGATTGGAATGATATCCAATGACAGTGCCCGCGCCGTTGCGGCTAGGTGTTACATGCGCATTAACCCAATAGTGATCACCATTTTTGCAGCGGTTAACCACATAAGCAAAGATTTCGCGGCCATCCATGACCGTCTCCCAAAGCAACCCAAATATACAGCGCGGCATTTCCGGGTGACGGATCATGCTATGAGGTTTGCCAAGACATTCCTGCTCGCTATATCCGGAAATTTGCAAGAACATATCATTCACATAAGTCATACGACCTTTAAGGTCTGTCTTGCTTACGATTAATTCGTCTTCTTCGAAAAATTGCTCAACACCGGTAACAAATGTTTCTCGTCCCACCTCTAGTCCCCTCAAAAAAATACGCTTCGTTCCAATAACAACAAACAAGTCAGAAGCTAATCAAGCTGAGTATATTTTTTAATTCAGGACCTTGAAGGTATGGTTAATTAATGTCAGCACACGGTCAACAAAGACTCTTAAAAATAGACAAAAATTATCTCTGAAAATTTTGCCATAAAACATTCCTTTTCCGTAAAACAAGGGTTTCATAGAATTTCATAAAAGCATTTCTTGTGAAACTTTTCGTGATTATTTTAGGGGGCAAATGTTATAAGTTAGAACAAAAAGCCAAAGTGCTTGTGAGGCCTGTGACGGGCACATCATCACTCTTGCAACAAATCCTCATAACGTTTATCAGTGAGCGTTTTCATAAAGGCCACCAATGCATCAATGCGCCGGTCATCTAGGGCAGGGCCATGGGTTAGTTCCTTCACAGAAAGTGTCAATGGAACTTCCGGTTTTCGCCAAGGCTTTGATGTCTCTGGATTGATCTGTCTTTTAGAACTTTTAGAGTTATATTTATTATAAAATAAGACAACGGTTCTTAAATCTTTGAACACCCCATTATGCATATAAGGACCCGTTACCGCAACATTACGTAATGTTGGCACCTTAAATTTTCCATCTGCTTTTGGATCATTAATATGGGGGTTATCGAGTAATCCATGATCAATATGATCTTCATTCAAACCATTTGCTTTGCGCACGCGCATATTTATTGGCACACCAATATTATGATATTCGTAATTTGTGAAAGTTTCTCTTTTATGAATTTGGGATCGTTGTAATTGGTGACATAAATTGCAATTGGTGAATTGTTGTGAAAAGAAAAGCACCCGTCCCAACTCTTCCTGGTCTGTTAATTTTACTTCACCCTTCAAGTAACGGTCATATTTAGAGTCAAAAGGAGAAAACAGGTTGGTTTTTTCAAATGCAGCAATGCTTGTTGTCATTGCTGTGTAGGCTTCCTCGATATTATCAAAGATATTGTTACCAAATAATGATTTGAAAGCTGATATATATTTCGGACTTTCTTTTAAACGGCTGATAACGTCGTCCTTATTTTTCATACCCATTTCAATGGGATTAAGGGGTGGCCCTCCAGCTTGTCCTTTCAAATTTTTTTCACGACCATCTAAAAATTGCCCCCCAACATATTTACCTTTTTTCGTTTTCTGAAAAGGAGGTGAAAATCGCGCATAAGACGCTGTTGGGGTGTTCCGGTCACCAAGAGACGTTCCATCATCCCCAAGCGAAACGGCGCGGCCCGCATCTGTTTCTCGAGGATCGACAAAACCAAAATTGGGGTCATGGCATGTGGCACAAGACTGTGTCCTGTTCTTTGACAGATTGACATCGAAATAAAGCGATTGCCCCAATTCTTCAAGGGTCGATATTGTGGTTGATGAGGTTTTATTGCCAATAACGGTCAATCGGACCAAAGCTGTAACTAAAACAACTATAAATAGTCCAATTCCAATCACTTTAACTAATTTAACCATGTCATTATTGCTTCAAATTTTTACAAAGAAATAATAAGTTGATAATCTTTTGATATAATTCTTGGAAAATAAATGAACTATATTCATTTGTCCCTAATGGTTTAATTTTTTCTCAGGTGTAATTTATGAGTCTATGAACCAAATGAAATGTTATGATTAGCTCATTAACATAATAGCTTACTGTTGGTGGCATTCAATAAAAAGACACTCATACACATTTACTGTAGATCAAGAACACCCTTAGCATTTTGATAAAAATCATTTCTGATTGCTTTTCAAAGAAACCTTTGTTTTTTGAAAAATAAGAACACATAAGATTAATAGGTCCTGAGCCTGGCATCTTTTTTTATCAATCGGCACATCAAAAAAGCTTTATAAAAGGCCAATTATAACCGCTTCCAGCTCACAATCAAAAAAGCCATCCCCTCACCGTCTCAAAGCAGACTTTCCATGCGTCATAAGCGCAAACTGCATCAACAACGTCTTCTGGAACCCATTAAAATTATCATCAGAAATGATCGTCACAATGGTCTCACCCTGCTTGTTTTTATGCACAGCAATCCCTTCCATATTGTCAACCAAATGAGTGTTGCTGTTGGCTTCCATCAAAACCTTGCCCTCAATCGGGCGGCCAGAGCGCAACTCTTTTTGGGACACATAGCGCACCCGCATATTGATAGTAAGGAATTTGTAGCGCCGCTCTAAAAGCAGCAGATCCCCATTCGGCAGGCCCACCGCATCAGTAATGCGATATTTATCAAGTGGCGGTGGGGTAAAACGAATTTTGGCGATTTTGCCTTTGCGCACCAGCCAGCCAATAAAATTACCCCGTTTATCTTTGCGTGATTGGGCAATGGCCACCAGGGCGCCCTTTAATTTGCCCTTACGCAAAACCGCCATTGCCTCAATGCCGGCATTACCGCGTAAACCGCGTAAAAAGGGATAGCGCAAATAAGACTTGGGGCCCTTCACCCCTTTTTTGTCTAAAGAAAAACGGCCAATGCGGTGATTGCCTTCAAAAGAGATCAGCGCCTGACCGAAAAACTTACCCGACTTGAGCAAAGTAATCGCCTCTGCATCGCGGTCACGGCGGTTTTTTAAAGGTTTGTTGCCCAACGCCTGTAGCGGTCCCACCAAAGCCGTCTTTGGCGGCTGCAAACGGTTATTGGCATAAGTAAGGTTTAAGTGGGCCCAAAACCCAGCATCAGACACCAGGGCCACTTGTGAGCCATCTTTAGAAATAGCAATGCCAGAAAGCCCGCCCCAAAAAGGCGAAGGTGACGACACAATAAACCCAGAGCGATACACCAAATTGCCAAACACTTTCACATTGGCATTAGAGCCAAAATGAACAGGCCGGGCTGAAAGCGCAATCTCATGCGGCTTAAGCTTGGTGATATCCGGCTTTGGTCCTGCCAAAGCTTGGGAAGTTAGGCTTACAAAAAGAGTTAAAAAGAAAAACCATTTGATCATATAAGTTTCCTAACAGAGGCACGGGCTAGTCATTCTTTGCAAATATCTAAACGTGCCGCCGAGTAATATTTTGCGACGCTTCATCAAACAACTCAGAAAGTTTATCCGTCATCGCTCCGGCCAATTCTTCCGCATCCGTAATTGTCACAGCTCGGTTGTAATACCGGGTCACATCATGGCCAATGCCAATGGCAATCAGTTCCACACTCGATTTGGTCTCAATCTCATGAATAACCTGGATCAAATGCCGCTCCAAATAATTGCCCGGGTTCACACTCAGGGTTGAATCATCAACCGGCGCACCGTCAGAAATAACCATCAAAATACGGCGTTGTTCGGGCCGGGCCAATAAGCGTTTGTGAGCCCACGTCAGCGCCTCACCGTCAATGTTTTCTTTCAATAGCCCTTCGCGCATCATCAGCCCGAGGTTAAGCTGCGAGCGCCGCCACGGGCTGTCAGCGGTTTTATAAA
>JANQQH010000153.1 GCA_028285025.1 Hyphomicrobiaceae bacterium
TCCAAATCAACCAGAGCTCAGCAATTGAATACTGAGAAACCACACAAAACAAAACCACAAACGATAAAAACAACCCTAAGGCAAAAAAGATAATACGCGATGACCGGCTGTCTTTTAAATCAATATCAGGCAACACGCTTCCCAACGCACCTGCTAAAGCCAAAGTGATAATATCAGTTTGATTGATCATGTTCGTGGCCACGGCCAAAGTGGCAGCCATGCCACTAGCAATCGTGCCCACCCCTAAATGCGTCGCAAAATTAGCCATTTTAAAATGCCTCCAAGTCAAATACGCAAAACCACCAAGGTCTGATAAACGCATATCAACCCAACCAGATTCGTTCAAGAAAGAACAAGAAAAAGTACAAAACCCCACAATTAATGAGCTAAAAACAAATGCACACATCACAAAATAATCATCTTGCGCTTTTAGGCTCAGGATCTATTAATCTTATGCGTTCTGCGCTATCTAACATCTATCTGAGCAGGCCGAAAGGTGCAGGAAATATGGTTTATTTTCAAGCCTTTCGAACGCACTCAGAGAGACGTTAGACAGCGCCCACTAAGGTTGCCTTATAAGGGCTCAGCTATTGAAAAACAATGCTCGAGCCGACATCCAAGTCTTATCTTGCGCTTGTTTTTCAATAGCTGAGCCCTTATAAGGCAACAGAACACATAAGATTAATAGGTCCTGAGCCTAGACTTAGCAAGATTAGGGTCTCAAAAGAAAGCAAAACAAGGTATAAATAAGCCCACCTAAAGGGAGAGTAACAATGGCAGAAACAGATAACACAGCGCTTATTTATGAAGCCAGTTCCGGGCGAAAAATCATCCTTGCTGCTGTTTTTGCGGGCCTGACCCCGTTTTTCATCTCTTTACCATTCATGATTTACTTGCGTGCTTCAAAAGGATTTTATTACGATGCTTTAACCCTCAGCGTTTTTGCCATTCTGTTTGCGATATGGATGTTGTTTTTAGGTGCTCATATCCTATCTAGCATGCGCACACGCATCCAATTAAATGAACAAGACGCCGAATTCCTCATCCCCAATTGGCGCGGTCCCTTGCCCCTATTCCCATATCAAAAAGTTAGCCTGACATATGAAAACATTGAATCGGTTGAACAACGCGGTGAAATATACAGAGAAGCTATAATTCCGGTTCTCATGCGTGCCTCTTGCATCGTCACAAGAGATGGAGACCGCCATGTTCTGGGCTACACAAAAGAACATGCCACAGACCCCGCCTTTCCTTTTGCAGAAATTTCTCATGAAATAGCCATGCGGGCTGGCAAACCCATGCGCGACAAAGGCACCATCCTAGCCGGCGGGCAATATCTTGCTGCTATAAGAGGCGCTCCGCCCTGGGACAAACCACCCCTGTCCCCACAAGCGGTACAAACCACGCGCAAAGCAGCACAAAAATTTTGGTGGATCATGCTTGCCATCTCAGGCGCCATTTTAATCGTTGGCGTTAGTATTGAAATGTGGCGCATCAGCATTGAAGGCTTCGCTCAGTAAAATCTGCTCACAAGACTTAACCTCTGCCTTAAATCCCACTTAGCTTTTTGCTTATTTAAAGCTATTCACAACGCGCACCACGAAAAAGGAAGTGCTCTTCTTCAGAGCACGAACATGGCGTCCCGCGCCAGCGGCGCCCGGCGCTGAGCGCCGCCTGTCGGAGGGCCCGCCGCCTTAGCGGCGAAATAGCCCGTGAGACAAAACTACTGCACCACTTCTTTGCGAGCAATGGCAGCCTCATACATGAGCCGATCAACATAAGCCGGCACAATCTCTGTTGCCTTACCCTGATGCGCTTCATGAAATTGCACCGCGCCATCTGAGGGTTCTAAATTCAACTCCACTGTGTGCGCCCCAGCCTTGCGGGCCAAATTGACAAATCCAGCCGCAGGATAAACAGACCCCGACGTCCCGATCGATAAAAACAAAAAGCAACTCACCAACTCTTTTTGGATTTCATCCAGAAAATACGGGATTTCCCCAAACCAAACCACATTAGGACGTTGTTGACCTTGGCATTTACAAGCCGGGCAAACAGAGTCAACATTTAAAGTCTTATAAGAAATATCATAAGTTTGACCACAAGACTGACATAAGGCTTGGTCAATCCGCCCATGCATATGAATCACCCGTTTAGAGCCACCCTCCTCGTGCAGACGGTCAATATTTTGGGTAACAATGATCACCTCACCAGGGTACTCAGCTTCCAGTCGCGCTAATGCTTTATGCGCTTGATTCGGCTCAATATCACGATGCATAACCCGCCGCTTATTGTAAAATTCAAGACACCGCTCAGGGTCTGCAGCATATCCCTCAGGCGTTGCCACTTCTTCATAATTATACTGGCTCCAAATGCCATCCTTATCACGAAACGTGCTCAAGCCAGATTCCGCCGACATGCCAGCCCCGGTTAAGATAAGTATTTTATCATATAACGGCATGGTCACTCCCCCTAAACAGCACCCACATCGAAACCAATATATAACAGTAATGGCCTATTTATCCCATTATAGAATCAAATCAACCGTAATATATATGATAAGCAAAAAAGATAAACCAAATACCAATGCATTTTTATAGTTATTTTACAATCGTCTAGCTGCGACCAATCACCCTTGCTGGCCCCGGTGGCGCAAATAATGATCAGCTAGCACTAGCGCCATCATCGCCTCTCCCACAGGCACAGCGCGAATTCCAACACAAGGATCATGGCGCCCCTTGGTCATAATTTCTGTGTCCTGTCCAGAACGATCAACAGTTTTGCGCGGCGTTAAAATAGAAGAGGTTGGTTTCACCACAAACCGCGCCACAATTGGCTGACCGGAAGAAATCCCGCCTAAAATACCGCCCGCATGGTTTGATAAAAATTGAGCAGCCTCATTGCTACCCGCTTTCCCAGCGCGCATCTCATCAGCATTCTCCTCTCCAGAAAAAGCCGCTGCCTCAAACCCAGCACCAATCTCAACGCCTTTAACCGCATTAATGCTCATCATCGCACTGGCAATATCCTGATCAAGCTTGCCATAAACCGGCGCTCCCAGCCCTGCTGGCACGCCCTCGGCAATCACTTCAATCACAGCCCCAATCGAAGAACCGCTTTTGCGGACCCCATCTAAATAATCAGCCCAAGGTTCAACGCTGTCTTTGTCGGGACAAAAAAATGGGTTGTTGCCAATCTCATCCCAATCCCAATTATCACGATTGATTTGATGTGGCCCCACTTGCACCAAACCAGCCCGCACCTTCATCCCCGGCACCACTTTGCGCGCAATAGCACCAGCAGCCACCCGCATCGCCGTCTCACGTGCAGAAGAGCGCCCTCCACCGCGATAATCACGAATGCCATATTTTTCAATATAGGTAAAATCAGCGTGCCCAGGGCGATACTTATCTTTAATGTCACCATAATCTTTAGACCGCTGATCTGTATTTTCAATCAACAAGGAAATCGGTGTGCCGGTGGTCACCTGTTCACCAGCTTCATTGTCAAACACACCGGATAAAATCTTGACCTTGTCAGCTTCTTGGCGCTGTGTTGTAAAGCGCGATTGGCCTGGCTTTCTTTGATCAAGAAAAGTTTGGATTTCATTTTCCGTAATAGGAATGTTAGACGGGCACCCATCAACCACACAGCCAATTGCTGGCCCATGCGACTCCCCCCAGGTGGTAATCCGAAACAAGTGACCAAAAGAATTATGAGACATAAAAGAACCTGTAAATGAGAATGATCTTCCCATTTATAAGAATGAAAAGCCAACAGGTCAAACCAGATCTCATTCCCATTAAAACAAGAGAGCAATTCCTAGTTTTCCCCTTATTTTTCATGGTGAGATTTTTGCATTTTAGAAACCTATGTCAAGGACGTGCAACGTTCATCTCGATCCTTGACATAGGTTTCTAAAATGCGAAAGTCTTATCATGAAAAATAAGGGGAACGACATCACCCACTAAACCCAAACAAACCCATCCGGCTGCACATTCAAAAACTGGTCTTGCGGGCACACTTGCCTAGCCACCTCATCATCACTCATGCTGGTATCAATGACACCGCGCACAATCCGCAACGGACCTGTATGGGTTACCGCTATGGTCTTTTGAGGCAAAGTTGTCATCCATTCAACCACGCGCGCGCGCATCTCATCATGAGATTCGCCACCGCCAGGGGCAACCATTTGCCAAGGTCGGGCAAACCGATCTTTGATCAACTCAGGCACCTCTCGGGCCAAGTCTTGCCAGGTTCGTCCTTCCCAAGCCCCATAATTAAGTTCAATCAATTGAGCGCTAAGTTCATAGCCCTCAGGCTCTAGTCCTAAAGCCTCCCGAAGGATCTCCATTGTCTCGCGCGTACGCTTCAAAGGGCTGGCGACAAAATGCCAATCAGTAAGGTCCTCATTTAAATGAGAAAGAAAAGCCACCATACGCTGCCCATTTTGCCTGGCTTGACAACGCCCTGTATCGTTTAAGGCAATATCAGTGCGCCCTTGCAAACGGTTCGCTGCATTCCAATCGGTCTGACCATGCCTAACCAATAATAACCGCTCAAAAGAAAAGTGCGGCTTTTCCAAACCGCACTCATTCTTCTGCAAACCATTTATGATTGAAGAACAATCCATAAAAAACCCAAAAAGTTTAAGATAAAATCCTATTGCACAGTCAAACGAACTGTATGCACACCGGCCCGCGGGCCCGATGTGACCTGATAAGAAAACTCATCAACCCCTTTACGCCGACCTCTATAAGTCAGCTTAGTGCCCTTAATTGGAATGCCCTTACATTCAGATGTTGTAATCATATGATTGCCCCGGCTCACAGAAACAGAACCAAGTTTCGGTCGTTTAACAATTTTCACATTCGGAATGGTTGCTGCCCAACAATTTTTATCCCAGTGCAAAAACCGCCCAATCTCAACAGACCGCCCCCGGTTCACAACTTTTGAAGAAACGCCCCCCGTTGCCCCAAGGCTATCACCATCCAAAACGCCGCCATTACTCGCACAACCACCAAGGCTACCAACAAGGCTCACAACAAAAGCCAAACCAATAACCTGCTTAAAAGATAAGCCAAACATGATCATCACTCTCATCAAAAATTTAAAAAAGCTTCACACCCAAATAAGTGTCAATATGAAGCCAAAAAAGCCATCAACAAATGAAAATCACACCCTTTGAAAAAACATCTTATCAAACCGCAGAAATATCAGGGGCATCTTCATTTTTCATGCCCACTATATGATATCCGCTATCAACATGATGTATCTCGCCGGTCACACCGCGGCTAAAATCAGATAATAGGTAAACACCAGCATTGCCAACATCTTCAATGGTCACATTCCGCCTTAACGGTGAATTATATTCATTCCACTTCAAAATATAGCGAAAATCACTAATCCCAGCCGCTGCCAAGGTTTTAATTGGCCCCGCAGAAATACCGTTGACCCGAATGCCATCTTTGCCCAAATCAGCCGCTAAATAGCGCACACTGGCCTCCAATGCCGCCTTTGCAACCCCCATCACATTATAATGAGGCGTCACTTTTTCAGCACCGTAATAAGAAAGGGTTAGCAAAGAGCCCCCCTCACTCATCATTTTTTCCGCCCGTTGAGCAATCGCAGTAAAAGAATAACAAGAAATATTCAATGAA
>JANQQH010000164.1 GCA_028285025.1 Hyphomicrobiaceae bacterium
TTCCACGCCAGAAAAACCACCGCCGACAACCAAAAAGGTCAGCAAACGCTGCTTAATCTCAGGCACTTGCACCACATCAGCATGCTCAAGGCAACGAATGACATGGTTGCGAAGTGTAAAAGCGTCCCCCATATATTTCATGGTCAAGGCATGCTCAGTAAGGCCGGGAAAACGAGACAAATCCGCACTTTGCCCCATCGCCAAAACCAGATGATCGTAAGTCACCTCAACCGGCATGCGCCGTGTGCCTTGCAAAACGGTCAAGACCTTATTTTCAAAATCAATCTTGATCACCTCAGCCAACCGCACTTGCACTTTTTTAAGCAGTAAGCGCACAGACGTGATCGCATCAGACGAATTAATCCCGCCCCCGGCCACCTCTGGTAAAAGAGGCTGAAAAACAAAATAATTGTCTTTGTTAATCAGCTCAATGTCAGCCTTATCCCCGATTTTTCGGCGCAATTCTTTGGCAGCAAACACACCAGCAAACCCACCGCCAACAATTACAACTTTTGCCTTGCCCATAGATGAAAAGCCCCCTCTAGCAGCTTTTTATTCAATTTAAGATGAGCGCACTCTAATCAATGGCTCAAACCATGTCTATATACCATGCCTTAACACTTAAGAACCAAATTAGATGCAAAAACGATAAATGCCAGCCCCTAGGAGCTGGCACTATAACGGGCCCGAAAAAGAACCTAAGAATTATCGAATGTCTAAATAACGGCTATTGACCCATCCCACACGGCCGCGCCACATGACTTTACACCAGTCAGAGCCATAACGTTTGATTTTACACCGTTTTACCCAAACATTGCGCGCATGGCTTGGAATGGACCAAACAACCCGTGAATGGCTGGCTGGCCAGCGGCGCATATTCAAGCGGTCCCAATAAGCCACATGAACCACATCGGCATTGCGAAAAACTTTATAACCAGCAGCTTGGGCGGTTTGGGGCAAACAGGCAACCACAAACAAACCAGCTAGGAATAAAACGCCTGTTAAAACATATTTTCTTAAAGTCAACATAAGTCATCTCCACAAAATAATAAAACAATCAAAGCACCCCGCCGATTGAAACCCAGCCTATAAAATCAAGGCTGAATATTTTTTGAGGAGATCATTCATTTTTTATTCATCCAATAAGAAGAAGTTGCCAACAAAAGCCATTGCGAGACAAAGCAAGTTCAGTTAGAGTGCGAAAATATCGGCTCGAGGATGAATTATTAGCTTCCA
>JANQQH010000190.1 GCA_028285025.1 Hyphomicrobiaceae bacterium
GGCTGCACGGCCAGAGACAACCTCTCCGACTTTGGCAGAGCTGAGCTTTCCAACCATGGAGCTTTACGCCATGCCAGCGGCGACCAGTACCTTGCTGGATGATAGCGCCATCAACATAGATGAATGGATTGCCGAAGAAGTGCGCGCTGCTTTTGCAGAGCAAGAAACCAATGCTTTTGTAAGCGGTGATGGTGTCAATAAACCCAAAGGGTTCCTTGATTACCCAACGGTTGCTGAAAGCAGTTGGAGTTGGGGCAATGTGGGTTATGTGGCCACAGGTGTTGATGGTGACTTTGCTGCCAGTGATCCTAGTGATCAACTGATTGATCTGATCTATAGCGTTAAGTCTGCTTATCGCGCCAATGGACGCTGGGTACTTAACCGGTCAACTCAGGCTGAAATTCGCAAAATTAAAGATGCTGATGGTCATTATATTTGGCAGCCTGCTGTGCGTGCTGGTGAGGAGCCGTCTTTGCTTGGTTATCCGGTGTCGGAGGTTGAAGATATGCCGTCTATTGGCTCTGACAGCCTGTCAGTTGCCTTTGGTGATTTTAACCGCGGTTATCTGATTGTTGATCGGTTAGGCTTGCGGGTTCTCAGGGACCCTTACAGCTCCAAACCTTACGTTTTATTCTACACCACAAAACGTGTTGGTGGTGGCATTCAGGATTTTGACGCCTTTAAATTCTTAAAATTTGGCGTTTCTTAATCACAACTCCGCTTAAACATTGTGGCCCTTTTCCCTCCCTCAAAGAGGCCGCAAACTGGTCCGGCCCTTCGTTTGCCCCCCTAAAACGAGTAAAGGGCCGGGCGCTCTTTTAATAAAAACCGCTTAATAATTTTATGGAGACATGCAATGGCTTTTCAATTGCGCGCTGGCCCGGCAAGCGAGCCGGTTAACCTGGCTGATACCAAATCATTTTTGCGTATTGATGGTGCTGATGATGATATTTTGGTGTCCAGTTTAATAACAGCGGCACGGATTTATATTGAAACCACGATAAGTAAGATCTTAATCACACAAAGTTGGTCTTTGTTTAAAGATAAGTGGCCCAGTTCCGGGGTGCTTCATTTGCCTTTATCACCGGTGCAATCCATTGATGAAGTCAGGCTTCATAATCTAGATGAAAGTCACAGCGCTTTAGATGTGAGCGAATATGCCAACGATCTTATTTCGACCCAACCGCGGATCAAATTATTAAGCCAACATCTGTCTCAATCACCAAGCGCCCCAGTTAATCACATCGAGGTGCAATTTACAGCTGGCTTTGGCGCAACGGAAAGTGATGTGCCAGCTGATTTGCGCCAAGCTTTGCTCATGCTGGCTGCCCATTGGTATGAACAGCGTGAACCGATTGGTTTTGGCAGTTCGTTTAATGAAATTCCTTTGAGCATTTCGGCTGTGTTGGAAAAATATAAAGCGTTCAAGGTTCAATAGATGATTGGCATAAAAATGAGTGATTTGCGCCATCGGCTTACGCTGGAAGAACCTCAACTTACCCCGGATGCTGGCGGCGGGGCAGCGATCAATTGGGTGAAGCTGGCCGATTTGTGGGGCTATATTGAACCTTTGTCTGGGCGTGAAAGTTTTATTGAACACCAAACAGAAACGGTTTTAACCCATAAAATAATTATTCGGTTTCGCCAAGGGGTGTTGCCGGAAATGCGTTTGGTGCATGGCAGTCGGATCTTTGAAATTATTAGCGTGATTAATGAAAAAGAGCGCGATGTTTGGTTGCAACTTGAGTGTAAAGAGCAGCGTTTATGACACTTGGCTTAAAAGGTGGGCTAAAAAGTAAACCCTTCAACTTTAATCAGATCTTGTCTGTAGATAAGCAGCAATCGTTTTTGCAAACTGCTGCTAAAATTTTTCAGAAACATCTTATCAATGAGTTGGAGCAAACCAGTTTGAACCAGAGCCAAAGGCAAGAGATCGTTCACTCTATCGCGGTTCAGCCTACAGACAATGGTGGGGTGAAGTTGCTCATAATGCATCCCCTTGCAGGCCAAGTTGAGTTTGGCAGCCGCCAGTTTGATGAACAACCTTGGATGCTGCGCGCTCAGCAAAATGCACAACAAGAATTAGCAAGTCAGAAAGGCTAACCAGATGCCTCAAACTGCCAATTGGGAATTGCAGGAAGCGCTCTATGGTGCGTTTGTGGGTGATGCAAATCTAACAAGTTTGTTGGGGGGGAGTAAAATTTATGACTTGGCCCCAAGGCGGACCAAGCCGCCTTACATCACCATTGGGATGACCCAAGAGCGTGATTGGAGCACCAGCACGGAAGGGGGAAGTGAGCATGTGGTGACCTTGCATTGCTGGACGGAGAATAAGGGGCGCAAATTAGCTGATGAAATTTTGCAGTCAGTTAAAGAAATTATGGCCAGTGCCTCGTTATCTATGAGCAATCACGGGCTGGTTAATCTGGTTTATGAGTTTAGCGAAATCCGGCGTGACCCTGATGGGGAAACGCTGCACGGGTTGGTTCGTTACCGCATCGTTACTGAGCCAATAACACCTTAAGGAGTAAAAACATGAGCGCCCAAAAGGGAAAAGATATGCTGTTGAAGCTGGATACAACCGGCCTTGGCGTTTTTGCCACTGTGGCAGGTTTGCGGGCTAAAAGCTTGTCTTTTAACACTGAAACAGTTGATATTACCGATGCTGAAAGCCAGGGCCAATGGCGTGAGCTTTTGGCTTGCGGGGTGAAAACAGCCAGGGTTTCTGGCAGTGGTATTTTTAAAGATGAAACGTCTGATGATTTGGTGAGGGACTTTTTTTTCAATGATATGATCCCGGATTGGCAAATCACAATTCCAGATTTTGGGGTGTTAGAAGGTCCGTTTCAAATTTCAGGTTTTGAATATTCTGGCGGGCATAATAATGAGTTGTCTTTTGAGCTGACCTTAGAGTCCGCAGGCGTTCTTAGCTTCACTTCAATCTAATTTTTGGGGGAGAATAAGAGCTATGGTCAATCATCTTCGCGGTGAAATTGAGGCTGATTTGGATGGCAGAGCCTATACGCTTTGTTTAACGCTGGGCGCGCTTGCAGAGTTGGAGACGGCTTTTGAAAGTGAAACTTTGTTGGGCGTGATTGAGCGGTTTCAATCTGGGCAAATGCGGGCAAAAGATATTATGGCGGTGATTTGTGCTGGGTTAAAGGGGGCCGGGCATGAGTGTACCATTGATGATGTGGCTTCCATGAAAGTGGAAGGGGGCATTGAGGGGTATATTGCCATTGTCTCTAAACTTCTTAATGCGACTTTCACTTTTGAAGATGACAGCACTCAATAAGGAAAGGAGCTCATCAAAACAATGCTGTTTGCCTTGGTCTGACTTAATGCGGGTTGGCATGGGGCAATTGCGCTTACCCCCGGATCAGTTTTGGGCCAGCACACCGAAAGAAATAAAAGCGATGATGGAGGGGGCGTTTGGCTCTTGCTTTTGGCAACCAATGACAAGGGATGTTTTGGATCAATTGCAAAAAAAGTTTCCTGATGAATTAAACGAAAAGACATTGAACGACAAGACATTTAACAACAAGACTGGGCCTTAGATATGGAAGAACAACAAACGATTTACTCTTTGCTGTTTGAGGCTGATACCAAACAAGCCGAAAAGCAAA
>JANQQH010000192.1 GCA_028285025.1 Hyphomicrobiaceae bacterium
GCACCAAACAAGAAACAGTATTAACCACCACAAGCATAACAGCACTCAAGGTATCAATGCGCAAGCTCCAGCCCACATCCAAGCTGCCAGACTTGATCCAGGGCAGCACCTCCACCTGCAAGACTTGTTTGGCTTGCCCAAAGCCAACATCAATGAACACAGCCCAAGAAAGAATAGCTGCAACGACCATAAAGGCACAGGTGATATATTCACTCATCTTAGCGCCAATTAAACGGCCCAAGAACCCAGCAATAAGAGCGCCAATGAGAGGAAGAAAGACAATAGCCTGATATATCATCGCGAATTAGCCTTTCATCATGTTAATATCTTCAACCGCAATAGAACCACGGTTACGGAAATAGGTAACAATAATGGCCAGTCCGATAGCCGCTTCACCAGCGGCAACCGTTAGGATCATCAAAGCAAATATTTGCCCCTCTAAATTGCCCAAAAAGGCAGAAAAAGCGACCAGGTTGATATTGACAGCCAGCAACATAAGTTCAATCGACATCAAAATAACGATGACATTTTTCCGATTAAGAAAAATGCCTACCACCCCCAGGGTAAATAATATCGCGGCAACTGAAAGATAATGAGACAATCCAATTTCCATGCCGGTCTCCATAATGGGTTATCCCTTTATTCGTCTTATAGGCTCGCACTTATGCGCGCCCTTAATTGATTTAGCTTGTATGTCAAACTAAATCCCTCGTCCTGTTTCTACCTTGCGAACTTCAATGGCTTGTTCAGGCTTGCGCCCAACTTGTGTTGCAATATCTTGCCGCCTAATCCCCTCACGCTGACGCAACGTTAAAACAATGGCACCCACCATCGCTACCAACAAAAGAATACCTGCGGCCTCTAGATAAAACACATAATCTGTATATAAAACGCGCCCAAAATTTTCGGTGTTGGTAATGTTGGGATCAAGGCTGGCTTGTCTTTCTAACTTTGAAAGCGATGGATTTAAAATCCAAGCACCGGCCACCATGATCATTTCTGCCAACAAAATACCGCCCACCAGCAGCCCAACCGGCAAATAGCTTAAAAAGCCAGATTTTAACTCTGCAAAATCAACATCCAGCATCATCACAACAAACAGGAACAGAACCGCCACAGCCCCGACATAAACAATCAACAATGTCAGCGCTAAAAACTCTGCACCCAGCAACAAAAACAGACCAGCTGCATTAAAGAAGGCCATGATTAAAAACAAAACAGCATGGACAGGGTTTTTCGCCGCAATCACCATAAACCCGGCAAGAACAGCAAGGCCAGCAAACAGATAAAAGAACAGTGCGGTTAGCATCTTTTGTGCCCTCTTTAAACATTATCTATATTTTGCATCTTGTACGATGCTATCTGCAATTTCTCGCTCCCACCGGTCCCCATTGGCAAGCAAGCGATCTTTATCATAATAAAGTTCTTCGCGCGTCTCAGTTGCAAATTCAAAATTGGGCCCCTCCACAATCGCCTCAACCGGGCAGGCCTCTTGGCAAAAGCCACAATAAATACATTTGACCATATCAATATCATACCGTGTGGTACGCCGCGTCCCATCATTACGCCGCGGGCCCGCTTCAATGGTGATGGCGCCTGCCGGGCAAATCGCCTCGCACAATTTACAAGCAATACAGCGCTCTTGCCCGTTTGGATAGCGGCGCAAAGCATGCTCGCCCCGAAAGCGCGGGCTAATCGGCCCTTTTTCAAACGGATAATTGATTGTCGCTTTAGGGCGAAAATAATATTTCATCGCCAACACAAAGGCGCAGACAAATTCCCATAAAAACAGCGATTTAATAAATTGGATCATGTTCTCATCCTCCCGCACTCTCTACGAAGGATCCAAAAACAAAAGGCCCAGCAAAATAGCCAATGATTGGAAACAAAATCAGCGAGCCAATCGCGGCAAGTTTAAAAAAACCAACCACTTGCTTTGTCTCTTGCGGGCTGGCCTCATGATCGGGCGCTTTTTCAAGCATTTTGCGGCCAATAAAGGTCAGCACAATATAATCTATCAGACCAATAATGGCACCCACTGCCAAACCCATCATTGAAGGTGTCATTTCCATCACTCTAAACACCTCCCAATTTGGTAAAATGAAGCACACTGGCCACAGCAACAACCATAAACAGCGACAAAGGCAAGAACACCTTCCAGCCCAGCCGCATCAATTGGTCATAGCGATAGCGTGGCACAATGGCTTTAACCATGGCGAACATGAAAAACACCATAAAGGTTTTCAATAAAAACCAAATAAAGCCAGGGATCCAATTGAGCGGCGCCACATCAAACGGGGGCAACCAACCACCAAGGAACAAAATGGTCGTCATCGCGCACATCAGCATAATCGCTACATATTCACCCAGCATAAACAACATGTAGGGCGTAGAAGAATATTCAACCATAAAGCCAGCCACCAGCTCAGATTCAGCCTCAGGCAAATCAAACGGGGGCCGGTTGGTCTCAGCCAAAGCAGAGATAAAGAATACAATGAACATCGGGAACAAAGGCAGCCAATGCCAATTAAACAGGCCATACTCCCCCTTTTGCGCCATGACAATGTCCGTCAGGTTCAAAGACCCAACAAGCAACAAAACGGTAACAATAACAAAACCAATGGAAACCTCATAAGACACCATTTGTGCAGCAGAGCGCAAAGCCCCCAAAAACGGATATTTAGAGTTGGACGCCCAGCCCCCCATGATAACCCCGTAAACTTCCAGTGATGACATGGCCAAAATATATAAAATGCCAACATTGATATCAGCCACAGCCCAGCCCTCATCTATAGGGATGACCGCCCAAGCAGCAAGGGCCAGAACCGTTGTCACAATCGGGGCCAGCAAGAAGACAAACTTGTCAGATTTAGAAGGGATAATCGGCTCTTTAAACACAAATTTGAGCATGTCAGCAAAGCTTTGCAACAGCCCAAACGCACCCACAACATTGGGCCCTTTGCGCAATTGCACCGCCGCCCAAATTTTACGGTCAGCGTAAAGGATATAGGCAATCACCAACAACAACCCAACCATTAAGGCAATCGAGTGCAAGGCGATCCAAAAGAAAGGCCAGCCATAATTTGTCATAAACTCGCTAAAGTTTGCAGCCATCATTTTGTGCCTGTTGCCTGTTCTTGTTGTGCGTATTTTATCGCACTCATTTCATTCATCACTTTTGAAGCCCGCGCAATCGGATTGGTGAGATAAAAGTTCTCAACACAAGGGGATAACGCAGCGTTAGAAAGACCCGTTATGTCTTGATCAGCTAAAGCGATAATTTCATTAAAATCAGCCCGTTCAATCTGGTTGATTTTGGCCAGCATCGGAGAAGACGTATACATTTGCGCGCGCAATTCATTCAAGTTTGAAAACCCAAATGGTTTCCCCATCGCCCCAGAAAGAGCTCGCAAAATCGCCCAGTCTTCTTTGGCTTGATGGGGCGGGAAGATCGCGCGATTGGTCTGCTGCACCCGCCCTTCCAAATTGACATAGGTGCCGCTTTTCTCCGTATAAGCGCACCCTGGCAAAATCACATCAGCTCGCACAGCCCCTTTGTCACCATGGCTGCCTTGATAAACAACAAACGCATTGCCAAGGGCACTGGTGTCAATCTCATCAGCCCCAAGCAAATAAATAAAATCCATCTGATCAAGTTTGGCCTGATTGAGAATTTCGTTGGTGCCAATCCCAGTCTCGGTTGGCAAAAAGCCCAACTCCAAGCCCGCAACGCGGCTGGCAGCACTATGCAAAACATTAAAGCCATTCCAGTCTTCACGTAAGGCATTATAATGGCGGGCCAATCGGGCAGCCATAATCAGGTTGGTCATTCCCTCCGCCCCTTGCAAAGCAGATTTGCCAATAATGATCATTGGGTTTTTGGCTTGGTTTAAAACTCTAGCAAAAGCCACATTGCCTTGCTCTAACTGGTTGAGACTTTCAGCACTAGCGCCAATGTAATGGGTGTCATACGTCAAATCTTCTTGAGCACCAATAACACCCACTTGCAGTTGCCCCAACGCCCAACGCCCTCGAATGCGCGCATTAAGCACCGGCGCCTCAAGCCGTGGATTCGCCCCGATAAGCAAAATAGCATCAGCCTGGTCAATACCTTCAATCGTTGAGTTAAACAGGACCGAAGCGCGCCCATATTGCGGATCTAAAATTGTACCATCTTGGCGGCAATCAAGATTTTTCCACTCCAAACGCTCAGCTAATAATTTAAGCGCAAAAATCTCTTCAGCACTGGCCAAGTCGCCAACCAACATTGCCGCCTTGCGTGGCACAATTGACGTCATCGTGCTGGAAACCAAATTAAGAGCCTCTTGCCAACTGGCTTCACGCAATGCCTCATCTTCGCGAATATAGGGCCGATCAAGACGCTTGGACCTCAAACCATCCCAAATAAAACGGCTTTTATCTGAAAGCCACTCTTCATTTACCGCATCATTATAGCGCGGCATAATGCGCATCACTTCACCAGAGCGGCTATCCACTCTGATGTTAGAGCCTAGCGCATCCATCACATCAATGCTCTCAGTCTTGGTTAACTCCCATGGACGAGCCGTAAAAGCAAACGGCTTAGAGGTCAGAGCCCCAACCGGACACAAATCAATCACATTTCCAGACAGCTCACAGGTGATACCGCGCTCTAAATAAGTGGTGATCTCAGCGTCTTCCCCGCGTCCAATGAGACCAAGCTCTTCCACACCAGCAATCTCTGTCATAAACCGCACACAACGGGTGCAGTGAATGCAACGGGTCATTTCCGTCTTAATCAACGGGCCAATGTTCTTATCTTCAACAGCCCGTTTGTTTTCATGATAGCGCCCGGTGTCAACACCATAAGCCATCGCCTGGTCTTGCAAATCACATTCCCCGCCCTGGTCGCAAATCGGGCAATCAAGCGGATGATTGATAAGTAAAAATTCCATCACCCCTTCGCGCGCGTTTTTAACTGGCTCTGTCACAGTTAAAATCTCAGGCGGTTCGCCTTCTGGGCCAGGGCGCAAATCGTTTACATTCATAGCACAAGAGGCAATCGGCTTGGGCATGCCTTTAACCTCAACCAAACACATGCGGCAATTGCCAGCAATGGACAATCTTTCATGATAACAAAAACGAGGGATTTCATAGCCTGCCATTTCGCACGCTTGCAGCACAGTGGTGCCGTCATCTACCTCTATTTCTGTGCCATTTATGTTAAGATTTGGCATTTAAATCGCCTTTTCTGCGCTTTTCTTTTACCTATTCAGCCGCTTGATAATCCCGCACAGCTCCATGCCTGTCAGATTGGGCTGTGTATTGGTCTATCCTTTGTTCAATCACAGGACGGAAGTGACGAATAAGCCCCTGCACAGGCCAGGCCGCCGCATCTCCCAGGGCACAAATTGTATGTCCTTCCACCTGCTTTGAAACTTCAAACAGCATATCAATTTCTTTTTTCGTTGCACGGCCCTTGACCATGCGCTCAAGCACACGCCACATCCATCCCGTACCTTCCCGGCACGGCGTGCATTGGCCGCAACTCTCATGTTTATAAAAATAAGCTAAACGGGCAATGGCCGCGATCATATCGGTGGACTTGTCCATCACAATCACAGCCGCCGTACCAAGGCCTGATTGCAAACCAGACAAACAATCAAAGTCCATAGTCGCCTCAAGCATCTGATCTGCTGGCACGCAAGGCACAGAAGAACCACCAGGGATAACTGCCAAAAGATTATCCCAACCTGCGCGCACGCCACCACAATGTTTATCAATCAGCTCTTTAAAAGGAATTGCCATTTCTTCTTCTACAGTACACGGCGTGTTCACATGACCTGAAATGCAAAACAGCTTCGTGCCCGTATTATTTGGTTTACCAAGCCCGCCAAACCAATCACTACCTCGACGCAAAATAGTGGGCACAACAGCAATAGATTCAACATTGTTTACCGTTGTTGGCGCACCATACAACCCAACATTAGCAGGAAATGGCGGCTTTAAGCGTGGTTGTCCCTTTTTACCCTCAAGGCTTTCAATAAGTGCCGTTTCTTCACCGCAAATGTAAGCACCCGCCCCATGGTGAACATAACAATCAAAATCCCACCCATGGATGTTATCTTTGCCAATCAGCCTTGCCTCATAAGCCTCATCAATGGCCCGTTGCAAAGCTTCACGCTCACGAATAAATTCGCCGCGCACATAAATGTAGCAGGTGTGAGCCCCCATTGCGAAAGAGGCAAACAAGGCCCCTTCCACCAAATGATGTGGATCGTTTCTTAAAATATCACGGTCTTTACAAGTGCCCGGTTCTGATTCATCGGCATTGATAATCAAATAATGCGGACGCCCATCAGAGCCCTTTGGCATGAACGACCATTTTAATCCGGTTGGAAAACCCGCGCCCCCGCGCCCCCGCAGGCCAGAGGCTTTCACCTCATCAATGATCCAGTCTCGCCCTTGATCAATAAAATATTTTGTGCTGTCCCAACTGCCGCGTTTTTTGGCCCCGGCTAATCCTACATCTTGCAGGCCATATAGGTTGGTAAAGATGCGATCTTTATCTTGCAACATTCACGCCTCCTCCTTTGATTGCACATCATATGAGGCGCGCGGCGCAATCTCTGTCTCTTGCCCCTTGGCTAAGGTTTCAGCCTGATTCAACCAGTCTTCACGAACAATCCTTCCTTTAAACGATAAAGACTGATCAACCCAAGCAACATTGTCACGGCTCCAATTGGCAATTTGATCAAAATGATAAATGCCAAGCTCATTGAGCATCTGTTCCAATTTTGGCCCAATCCCTTTGATCATTTTCAAGTCATCCGCTTGCCCGTTGCGCGGCGCCTCAAGTTGGCTTGGTTTACCACCGACAGTCCTAACTTGCTCATTTGTGGTTGAGACCTCACTCACTTGATCTTTTAAAGCCTCCTCATCTATGGTTTCATCAAGTTTTTGGCTCACTTGCATCGTGGCTGCTTTTGCCAGATCATTTTCTGGTTTTTTCCCCATCTCAAGATTTAACGGCACATACTCTGGCACTTCAAACAAAGACGTCAGCCCCCCTTCAGGACACGAAAAATCACGTTCAATTTGCGGACCTGAGATTGGGGTTTCCCCTCTGGCAAAAGCATCAAGTAAATCTTCCATGGCTTTTTCATCCAAATCTTCATAAGTATCTTTGAAAATCTGGATCATGGGAGCATTCACACAAGCGCCCAAACACTCGACCTCTTCCCACGAAAAATCCCCATTAGTTGAAAGAGTATGCGGCGTTTTGGCAATCCGGCGTTTGCAAATTTCGATCAACTCTTTGGCCCCGCGCAACATGCACGGCGTGGTGCCACAAACTTGCACATGCGCTTTCTTTCCAACAGGAGACAGTTGGAACATCGTATAAAAGGTCGCCACCTCATAAACCCGGATATAGGCCATATCGAGCATATCAGCCACGGTGCGCATTGCCGGCTCACTGGTCCAACCATCATTTTGCTCTTGGGCGCGCCATAACAGCGGAATAACAGCAGAGCGTTGCTTGCCTTCAGGAT
>JANQQH010000194.1 GCA_028285025.1 Hyphomicrobiaceae bacterium
CTGCTATGTTTGTGCCTGTGAAAAGCACTGTTACGGTTGAGCAAATTTTACGCGGGATCATCATACAATCTGGTAATGATGCCTCTATTGCTATTGCTGAGCATATTTCGGGTAGTGAAGCAAAATTTGCGCAAGAGATGGAGCGTTATGGCAAGAAAATAGGGCTGACCCATTCCACTTTTCGTAATGCAACCGGATTGCCCCATCCGGAACATTTAATGAGCGCCCGAGATTTGGCCAAATTGGCGCAGCATTTATTGAAAGAGTTTCCTGAATATTATCGCTATTTTGCTGAGCCAAGTTTTAAATATCGCCGCTATAATTTTATCAACCGTAATCCCATGCTTACCCTAAAAGAAGGGTATGATGGGCTCAAGACAGGTTTCACCAAGCAATCTAAATATGGCATTGTGGTATCAGTTAAACGTGACGGGCGCCGTCTTATTGGTGTTTTTAATGGGTTGGAAAAAAGAGCAGATCGTAGGAAAGAAACCCGGCGTGTTATGAACTGGGCGTTTTCTGAATTTGTGCGTCGTACTGTTGAGATTGATACCAAAACCTTCTTTGCTCATGTTTGGGGGGGAGATAAGGGATGGGTTGGTCTTTCAACAGCTGGTGATCTTAAAATTTATGCGCCCAAAGGGGAGGCTGCGCCTGAGATTATATCAGAAGTTATTTATAACGGGCCGTTAAAAGCCCCGATCACCCAAGGCCAGGCGGTGGCCAAATTGCGGGTTCAAGTGGCCAATACAAAACAAGAATATGACCTTTATGCTAATGAAACAGTGCAGAAAACAAATTTTATTTATCGGGGGTTAGATTCCTTGTTTTATTTGATATTTGGCTGGATTCTTGGGTAAGTTAGAGCTTGCAATCATTACCAATCAAGCTGCAAAGGCGATTTTATGAAGGCTGATGTTAGACAGACTGCCGAGCGAGGGCACTTTATCTCTTTTGAAGGGGGGGAGGGGGCCGGTAAATCGACCCAAGTGCGCTTACTTTGCGAGCGGTTGGTGTCCCTTGGCTATCAGACTTTGCTCACGCGCGAACCAGGTGGTTCTGAGCTGGGGGAAAAAATTCGCCGGTTTTTGCTGGAAGGGAAAGTGAAAGATTATGGGCCTGTGGGTGAAGCTTTGTTGTGTTATACCGCCCGGCTTGATCAACTGAACTCATTAATCTTGCCCAATTTGCAAGATGGGGTTTGGGT
>JANQQH010000221.1 GCA_028285025.1 Hyphomicrobiaceae bacterium
TCACATGTGGCACAAGCAGACACCCCAAAGCCCTTAAATTTATCTTCGCTTTCAAGTCCAAGCCAACGCGCCTGTGCGCCAGTGGAGATGATAATAGCGTCACTTGTATACGTTTTGCCGCTGTCTCCCTTTAAGGTAAACGGGCGTTTGGAAACATCCACATCAACAATGTGATCATGAATGATGTTGGTCCCCACATGCCTGGCCTGGGCCTCCATTTGCTCCATCAGCCAAGGGCCTTGGATCACATCAGCAAAGCCGGGGTAGTTTTCCACCTCAGTGGTGATGGTGAGCTGACCGCCAGGTTGCAAACCTTGAAATAAAACCGGCTCTAACATGGCGCGTGAAGCATAAATAGCGGCTGTGTAACCAGCCGGGCCAGAGCCGATAATGGCCAATTTGGTATGAGAAGGCTCGTTGCTCATAAGTTTGTCCTTAAATTTTTATATCTGCGTGGCGTGCACGGTGTTGTTGATACTTTTGACGTATGATGTGGGCAATCCTGGTGGTTTCGTCAATGGGCGCGCGCGTCCCATCAACGGAAAAATCAAGTTCGTTTTGCACTGTATGAATGACCTTTTGATCCGATAACAACGATAAAAAGATCTGGTGGCGCCGGCTGGTGCCCTCAAGAGCATATATATGAACTGGTTTGGGTGTGTAAAGAGCCTCAGAAATCATGGAAACGCTATCTGCGGTCACCATTATGTGATCTGCAAAGTTTAAAATGGCAAAATAAGGATTGTCACCAGTTTGATCCCAGAACCAAACATCGGGATGGTTTTCAAATTTAGTTGCTAAACCTTGTTTGACAAACGCCTCCGTGCGGCTTGAAGGGGTGATGAGAATTTGTGCGTTGTTTTGCCCAACAGCCGTTTCTATCAAATGGATTAAGTCCCGCAACCGCTGTTGGCTAAAGCCATATTTTTTGGTTTTACCCCCAAGAATGATGCCCAAAAGGGGCCCACGCCCAGGGCGCTCTAACTGATTACGCCAGCGCTTGTGCCAAAGGGGGGCGTCTTTTTCTAAATCTTGGCAAGTAATTTTATGCAGAGCCGTTGTGGTCTCAATTACGTTTTCCCCCCTTAGCCCATCATGGGCCATAGAGCAAACAAGATCAAAAAAACGCGTCGGCGTTTGCGGATTCTGAATATGCACCCGATAAGTCTGACCCTTGCTTGCCCGGCCAATAGCAATGGAGGCAGCACTGGTGCGCCGCCCACTGGTGAGCAAAATGTCAGGCCAGGGCGGCGATAGGGGGCAAGGGCTGGATGTTAAACTCATAAAAGGGGCCGGATTGAGATGGCCAGGAAAAAAGTGCGCCCATTTTTTTAACTGAACGGTCTTTTCTATGATTTGATCATCCTTTTGGTCCCTCACAGCGTTGGCTAACCCAATAACCTGGCTGCGCATACCCGGCGCGCCACTGGTCATGGCCCAGATGGTCAAAGGAGAAGCATAAATTTGGGATGAATCATTGGTACTATTCATGGCGAGCCAGCAAACGAGAAAAGGGGGTATTTGTCAATAGGGCTTTGGACATGCCAACGGTTGGTTGCATTTTGTAAATAAGGATCATATTTTAATATATCTTTCAAGATTTGGTAAGAACTGCTATAATTTAGGCATAAAAATAGTTTTATCTTACTCTATTGAATAAGATAATGCGATTGGAAAGGGTAAGTGGTGTGAAGCATCAATTGGACGAAGTGGACTGGAAAATATTAAGCCAGCTGCAAGAAAATGGGCGGATTACCAATGTTGAACTTGCCAATCGGGTGGGCATATCAGCCCCGCCATGTTTGCGCCGGGTGCGCGCGCTTGAAAAGGCAGGCATAATAGAGGGCTACTTCGCACAATTGAATGAAAAAGCCATCGGATTTGGCTTAATGGCCTTTGCCATGGTGAGTTTGAATGTACAATCAGAGGCTGACTTGGTCGCGTTTGAAAAACAATGTGAACAATGGGAGCTGGTGCGCTCTTGCTATATGCTGTCAGGGGAAGTCGATTTTATTTTGCAATGTGTGGCCACAGATTTAAGCGCCTTCCAAGATTTTATCATCAAAGAATTAACAGCCGCGCCCAATGTGGCGGGGGTGAAAACGTCCTTGGTTATTCGCCGCTCAAAAGCTTTAAGCGGCTGTCCTTTGGATTTGGTTGCTGAGGAAACACAAGAATAAAGATCTAGCTGCTTGGTGGCACAAGTTTTTCTGTCAGGTTCTCAAACTCCCTGCGCAGCTCTTCATTTTTAAATACTTGGTCAAATCCTGGCGCTTCAAGCATCTGCATGGCTTCAAACGAAGCCTTGGCATCATCAATTAAAGCCCTGAGTTGAAAACTGGCTTCCACGGTTGAATAGGTGTTGTCGGCAATGCGTAAATCACGCCGGGTCTGCGCCCGCGCCCGGATCATTTGGGCGCGCTGGGTGTTCAGGTAATCGCGATAAAACAAAGCCACCCGTTCTGAAAAAGCTTGAGCTTTTAAATTGGCATTGAGCACGCGCTTTTGATCGTCTCGGTTGCGCCCGCGCAAAAGACGCCGCGTGTCAGCCCGCGCTTTGCGAATATCACTTAAAATTTGCCCCATACGCCTCATGTAAACGGTATCAATTTTTTCAATGATGTGGTTTTGGGCATGCAATAACATCGCAAACAGGGCCGCATGCATAGCAAAATACCGCCGCGAGGTTTTGATCTCCCCGCCCGACTGGGTCATCAAGTCAGCCAAGCGTTGGTCAATTTGATGTGAGGCCTGATAGGCAGCCACCATCTTGATCATATCCCCGCCAACCACAGAGCCAAGCAATAAATCCAACTGGTCGCGTGTTACGGTCAGTCCCGATTGTTTTAAGGCTAAGTGAATTTCATCTTTTGCTTTTTCAATTGCGTCTCTGTTGGCAGCAATACGTTTTTCTAAATCTTGAATTTCTTCATCAATAGAGGTGACCGTGTCATTCAAAATACCAGGTAACAACGCATCATCAGGGGCAGACAGGCGCTTTTCGCGCAATTGGGTGATTTGATCTTCTAAAGTGTTGATGGCACTGCGCGATTGATCAAGGCGGTTTTGCATGGCAACCAAGGGGACATCTGTAATCACATCAAGGGCCGCATCAAGCAAGTCTTGAATGTCTTTCATGCGCTCTTCTTTGGTCTCGCGCCACAAAGGGGGAACAAGAAAATCACTTTCAGAAGGTAGTTTGTGCGCCTTGCTGCGCTCTTGCGCTGTTTGAGAGAGAAGTTTTGACACAGCTTGAAATAATCGTTTGGCTTCTTTTTGGTTTTTATCAAGCGGCAGAGCTTCAGGCGTGGTGCTTTTTTTCGTTTGTTGTTCTTGCAAATATGTATCTTCAGCCAAGCTTGTGGCGGATAAAGTTGCGACAAGACATGAGGTTAGCAACGCACAGGCAAGTGTTTTTGCCCTTAAATTTTGATGAAACCCAACCATGACCAATGCCTCCACATAAAACACATCTGAAAACCCTAATTTAAAGATGGGGCAAGATTGAGAGAAATCAAGACAAAAGAACAACAAACGATCTCAACAGTCTGACATTGTTAAATAATCAGTTCTAAATAAAATCTACCCAAAGCAATAAAAACAGCAATATCATGGGTAGAAGCCCACTTTCTTGGGGTGCTAATATTGAAAGAACAGGGCGAATCGAGAAGAAAATGCATAAGCAAAATAATGCACGCAATATATAAAGGGTAAGCAGGTGACGCGCTCAATCGAATTGGCAAAAAAAATTGGGTTTGAGTGGAAATCTGATAATCCCCTGATTTTTCCGCAAGTTTGGGATGTTGCCTCAGCGCGGGTCCTAGCCAAAGAAAATTTTCCATTGTTGACCACATCGGCCTCAGCTTTTGCCTGGGCGCAAGGGTATCGCCCTGGTGAACGTGTTGCTCTTGAGGAACTTTT
>JANQQH010000225.1 GCA_028285025.1 Hyphomicrobiaceae bacterium
GTTGCCGGGATTGTTCTGCTTTTACACGTTATATGAATCTACCCCTTCAAGCTTTTTGAATTTTGATAAATTTGATTGACAAACTGGATATGGTAACGCTAGCCTGAGTTCATCAACCACTTGAAACATCTCGTTTTTTTGATTGATTCTAAACTAATTTCAATTTTGGGGCCTTGACCCCCATCTATTGGAGGACATTATGTATTTTTCTCGTCTCGCGCTGTTCAAGCGTGGTTCTGTTTGTGCTCTTCTTGCTTCAAGTTTTCTTGCCCCCCTTATTCTTGGTTCTGTCACAGCGCGTGCTGAGCAGGTTGTCAATATTTATTCTTACCGCCAGCCGTTTCTTATTAATCCGTTGTTGGAAGCTTTTACAAAAAAAACCGGGATTAAGACAAAGGTTATATTTGCTAAAAAAGGTTTGATTGAACGCATTGCCGCTGAAGGCAAATTAAGCCCGGCAGATATTTTACTCACCGTTGATATCGGTCGTCTAACAGGTGCAGTTGAAAAAGGGATTGTGCAGTCCGTTTCTTCATCCGCTTTAACAGATAATATTCCAGCTCAATATCGCAGCGAGAAAAATGATTGGTTCGGCCTGACTGTGCGCTCGCGGGTGATTTATGCTTCAAAGGCTCGTGTAAGCCAAGATAAGATTACTTATGAAGAGTTGGCGGATCCGAAATGGCGCGGGAAAATTTGTGTACGCTCTGGTCAGCATGTTTATAATGTGGCGATGATTGCTGCGATGATTAAGCACCATGGTAAGGATTGGACGAAAAACTGGTTGGAAGGTGTCAAAGCCAATTTGGCGCGCAAGCCTTCTGGTAATGACAGGGCCCAAGTGAAAGCGGTTTTTGCCGGCCAATGTGATTTGGCTATTGGCAACACTTACTATATGGGCAAGATGCAGTTAAACGATAAAAAGCCTGAGCAAAAAAAGTGGGCTGAGGCTGTGAAAATTTTGTTCCCTAACTCGCACACACGTGGCGCGCATGTGAATGTGTCTGGTATGATTTTGGCCAAATATGCACCAAATAAAGAACATGCGATTAAATTGATGGAGTTTCTTGCCTCTGATGAGGCGCAAAAAATTTATGCTGAAGTGAACCATGAATATCCGGTCAAGCCGGGGGTGGACTGGTCTGCTTTGGTGAAAAGCTGGGGGACATTTAAAGCGGACCCTGTCTCTTTAGATGAGATTGCCAAATTGCGTAAAGAGGCTTCGTTGTTGGTTGATGAAACGGACTTTAATGCTGGGCCGAGTAGTTAGTCGTTCGCAATTTAACTGCGCTGGCTTCGGTGCACTTTGGAGCGGTTTCAATATTGCCTTATTCTGACGCCGGGCGACCCGGCGTCAGAATAAGGCTTTTTTGCTATAAGATGCATTCTGATTTGTTTTTTATTATTGAATAAAGCTGATGACCTCTTTCCCAGCAAGTTTACTTCATGAGATTTATGAATTGCTGTGATGCTGCCTATTCCAGAAGAGACGCGCGAGAATAAGCAGTTGTACAGCCCGGTGTAATACCAGCTTGACTTTTAATGGTAATTGCTACCTAATTGATTAGACTAACATTTAGTAAAACATTAAAGGTCGTATTCTACCGCATTAGCTTACAGGCATAGTGTTGTTGTGAATTTACAAGACTTGTATGCGTGTAGTGTGATGAGAAAAAAAGAGGAAGGTGTTATGTTGCGTCTTTTTTTCCTTGTACCACTGTTCTGCGCGATGGTCTTGGTGCCGTTTTTTGGAAGTTTGGTTTCTGCAGCTGACTATGAAGTCTCTTCCTCAAAATGCAAAATGATCAAGCGAAATTTCCATGGTATGTTTGCCAAAGACTTTCCTCGCGTTTTTGCTCTTTCACAAGATGGTAAGTACTGTGGAGCTTGTTTATCTGGCAGCAAAGCCTCGCGTCTTGATGTGGGATGTTTTCGACAAATGAAGAAAGGTATTAGTGATCTTTCCAAGGCTGCCATTGCAGCATGTGAAGATCATGCAAAACGATATGGACAGGCTGATGCTGGTTGCAAAGTTACGGAATGTTTAGGCTGCTAGTTTTTATAATGAGACAGGTTACTTTTCCACTTGCTCAAATTTCTGCTGCGAGGGGAAGTGTGCGGCACTGTTCTCATCTTTTCATTGCATTATCATTCCTCATTTTTTGCGATATCGCACATGCCAATGACTGGGCCAGCGTGGATGTGCGCGGTGTAAAAACAGGAATGAACTTCCCAGAGGCTGAGATGGCTGCTAAAGTTTCTATGCCTGGTGGGAATATCACGACCGGACGTCAATCGGTCGTATTCCATAACGAGAGGTTTGAGTACGGTTCTCATATCGGTTCAAATTATTCAGATAATCGTACCCGAGAAAAGCTACATATACAAATGGTTCCGCCTAATTCGATTCGTAAGGGCTTCAATGCCTCGGTCGTTACCGCTATAAATTTTCGAAAAGACTTTTTCCGCAACGATGGTTTTCTCCTAGACGATTTCAAGAAGGAGCTGGTCTCTAAGTACGGCGAGCCAGTGACGCCGTTTTATACAGGCATGAGAACTGCTGTTTGGACATACACCCGTGAGGGTAAGCGACTTAGTAATGCGTTTGCGGCTAGCGCCTCGTTAGAGATTAAGAAGAAATGCGATGCATTAAGAAGAGAGTCAGATGATGCTAGAAAGAATAGCGACTCTAAATACCAAAAAATCTATAATCAATTTATCACTTGTAAACAAAAGGAAAATTTGCCGAGGGGTTGTTTGAGAAAAGCGAATAAATTTTGTCCATACATTCTTACAGTGTCATGGAGAACTTTTGGGGGTAGCGGTTCGCACATTCGAAGCTATGATTTGAGGCTATTCAATTTGGATTTATCGCGGCTGAAAAATGATCGCATTCAAAAACTGCGCGAAGAACTTGAAGCGCAGTTTAAGACCAAGCTGACCCCGTCTGGGGACATTAAGCTCTGAAGTTATATTGCCTGATATCCTTCAATACTCTGTTTTGTCCACCTTCGTCTGTGTTCGAAGTTCGTTTTTATCAACTACACATCTATTCTTAGACTTGGTCCCAAGATATTCGGTAAGTTTTGATGATGCTAGATTTCATAAACTGCGTCACCAAGAATTTGTCAGAGGACAGGGTCGAGTTTGAAATTCAAGTCTTTGCCATATTAAAGCGGGTGATGCTTTTTTATCCTATAAAGCCCAAAATCTGTTTGGTTTTGGCTATGATGGGGGCCGCAATTTTTTGGGCGCGCTCAGCGCCGTCTCTTAATATGGCATCAAGCTCATCAGGGGCATCCATGAGGCGGCGCATTTCGTTGCCAATGGGGCTAACCTTTTCAACCGCCAATTCGGCTAAAGCTGGTTTAAAGGTGGAAAATTGTGCGCCGCCAAATTCTTTTAATACATCTGCTTTGCTTGTCCCTTTTAGTGCAGCGTAAATGCCAACCAGGTTGGCTGCTTCGGGGCGGTTTTGCAGGCCGTCTTCTTCTGAAGGCAGGGCATCTGGGTCGGTTTTGGCTTTGCGGATTTTTTTGGCGATGGTGTCAGCATCATCTGTCATGGTGATGCGCGACATATCGGATGGGTCAGATTTGCTCATTTTGTTTTGCCCATTGCGCAGGGACATTACGCGGGTGGCTGGGCCCTGAATGAGTGGTTCCGGTTGGGGGAAAAACAGGCCGTCTTCATAGCCAGACGCGATTATCGCGTCTTTGAAGTCGACGTTGAATTTTTGGGCGATGTCGCGTGAGAGTTCTAAGTGTTGTTTTTGATCCTCGCCCACGGGCACATGGGTGGCGTGATAGAGCAAAATGTCTGCGGCCATCAAGTTGGGATAGGTAAACAGGCCAACGGAGGCGTTTTCTTTGTGTTTGCCCGCTTTTTCTTTGAACTGGGTCATGCGGTTGAGCCAGCCCATTCGGGCCACGCAATTGAAAATCCATGCCAGTTCGGCATGGCCGGAGACTTGTGATTGGTTGAAGATGATGTGTTTTTTGGGGTCAATACCAGAGGCTATGAAGGCAGCGGTCACCTCGCGTATGTTGTGGGCCAGCTCTTTTGGGTCTTGCCAAACGGTGATGGCGTGCAGGTCCACGACGCAATAGAGGCACTCATGGCTTTCTTGCAGGGCGACAAATTTTGTGATGGCGCCTAAGTAGTTGCCCAGATGTAAGTTGCCTGTAGGCTGAACGCCGGAAAAGACCCGCTCTTGATGTGTCATGGTGCCCTCGTTTCCCCTTAATTTCCATGATAAGACTCTCGCATTTTAAATCTTCATGTCAAGGGTATACGAAGCGTGGCACGCCCTTGACATGAAGATTTAAAATGCAAAAATCTCACCATGGAAATTAAGGGGAGATCTAGTGGTTGTGTTCGTTTTTTTTCAGACCAGCTTTTAAGTCTTTGAAATGTGCTGCGCCTGTCAGTTGAGCTGATAGCGCATAGGTGAGTATTCCGCAAGCCACTAATGCTAAAAGCATTGTCAAGCGTATTAGCAATCCATTTTCTAATTGCAAATAAGGGCTCACATAGGGAGTCACTGCGTAAAGGACAAAGCCCATAATAAGGCTTGCGAGTAGTATGCGGGGCAGTTTTGACATAAGTTGCCTGTCCGGCTCAAACAGGCCGCGCCTATATAAGGTTATTCCTAATAGCAAAGCATTGGCCCACCCGGCGATGGTGGTGGCAATGGCAATGCCGACATGGCCATAAACGGGAAATAGCCCTAGGCTAAGCACGACATTGATGACCATTGAAATGGCAGCATAGATCATCGGGGTTTTGGTGTTTTCATTGGCAAAAAAGCCTGGTGAGAAAACTTTGATGAGGACAAAGCTTGGCAAGCCAATAGCGAAGGCGGCCAAAGCTGTGGCTGTGGCTTGTGAGGCTATGGCATCAAATGCGCCGCGCTCAAACAAGACTTTGATTAAGGGGAGTGGGATAACAAACAAAGCCACGGCTGCTGGCAAGGTCAATAGGGCTGAGAATTCTAAGGAGCGGTTTTGGGTTTGCATTACCGCTTGGGTGTTGCCGGCTCTTAATTGTTTGGATAGTTCTGGCAGTAGGACCACGCCGATGGCTATGCCGACAATGCCTAGCGGGAGTTGGTAGAGCCGATCTGCATAATAAAGGTAAGACACAGCGCTGGCTTGCAGTGAGGCGATGATGGTGCCGATCATAATATTGATTTGGGTGATGCCACCAGCAATGATGCCGGGCACGCTGAGTTTTAAAAACTTTTTGGCGTCCGGTGTGAGTTTGGGGCGGCTTGGTTTTAGGCTATAGCCTTCTTTTAAAATGCAATAGGCCAATAAAAACAATTGCGCAAAGCCGGCAATGGCAACGCCCCAACTTAACAAGATGCCCGCTTTATGGGATTGGTCCCAGCCCACGAGGGCTGCAAAGCTCATGACGGCGATCAAGATGATGTTGAGGAGGACCGGCACCGCGGCGGCGGCGGCAAATTTCCCCAAGGCGTTGAGCATGCCTGATAAAAGCGCAACCAGTGACATACAAGCCAGGTAGGGAAAGGTGATGCGAGTGAGCGCAATGGTCAAGTTGAGCTTTTCTGGATTTTCATCAAAGCCGGGGGCGATGATGTAAATGAGCCAGGGCATGAAAATTTCTGCCAGCGCTGTGGTGATAAGAAGGGCAACAATCAGCAAGCCGGCGATGTTGCGGGCAAAGTCTTGGGCCTCTTGCTGGCCCTCTCCTTCTAGTTTTTTGGCAAATAGAGGCACAAAGGCTGCATTAAATGCACCTTCACCAAACAAGCGGCGAAAAAGGTTAGGAAAACGAAAAGCGACAAAAAAGGCGTCAGCAACCAAACCAGTGCCAAGAACAAAGGCTATAAGAATATCGCGTAAAAAGCCTAATAGACGGCTGATCATTGTCATGCTACCGACAGTGGCAAAGGCACGGTATAGCGCCATGGAACGGTCCTTCTTTTTCTCAGCCTTGCGTTTGGAGGGTAACCTAATTCACTTGAAGAGCTTGGGAAAGGTTTTTTTCATTTTAGGGTGTTTTGTGAATGGTGGTGCTTGGAAGTTTAAATTTTGCTGCCAATTTCTTCAATTGCCTTGCTTATGGCTTTGAAGTCTTTATCGCGCGGTGAAGATTTGCGCCAAACCAGGCCAATCGTTCTTGTTGGTTCAGGGGCAGCAAAAGGTAACAAGCGGACATTGCTTTCATTGGCAATTTCTACCTTGGCAGCCATTTTGGGCACCAAGGTTATGCCCTGACCATTAGAGACAAGCTCTAACAATGTTTTTAGACTTGTGGCGCCAAATTTAGTGAAATTTTCTTGGCTGATTTTTTCGCATAGCGAAATAGCCTGATCTCTAAGGCAGTGGCCTTCTTCCAGCAATAGCAAGTTGCCTTGATCTAGCAAGGCATGAACATCATCTGTTTGCGGTGATTGATCTGCGTTGATGGCCAAGAAAAAAGGGTCTTCAAAAAGGCTTTTGGTTTCCAGATCGTTATGTACGATGGGCAGGGCAACAAGGATGGCATCTAATTGACCTTGTAAAATCTCGTCTTTCAAGCGTGAGGTTGTGGTCTCGCGTAATTTTAAATCAAGATCAGGATATTTTTCAGATAAT
>JANQQH010000232.1 GCA_028285025.1 Hyphomicrobiaceae bacterium
GAGATTGCCAAACTGGAAGGTTTGGAAGGGGCTGAGATTAACGAGGCGAAAAAAGTTCTGGCCTTTGAGGCAACCAAAATGCTGCATGGCCAAGAGGCAGCCAGCCAAGCTTCTGAGACCGCCAAAAGCACTTTTGAGCAAGGGGCGTTGAGTGAAAACTTGCCACAAATTGACATTGCTGCCAGTGCTTTGGAGGATGGCTTTGGTATTATTGCGGCGCTGACTAGCAGTGAGCTTGCCAGCTCTAACGGGGAAGCGCGGCGCCATATTAAGGGCAATGCGATTAAGCTCAATGATGAACGGGTCAGTGATGAAAAACTGATTTTGTCTGCCAGCGATTTTAACGAGGATGGGGTGGCCAAACTTTCCTTTGGCAAAAAACGCCATGTGCTTTTGAAACTCAATTAATACAGAAGTTGGTTTTTCCCTTAAACTTCATGGTTAGACGACGTTTTAGGGAAATTGCGATAAACCCTTATGACAAATAACCGAATTAAGTTATCGCCGTTGTACAGTTGAAGCGCTGGTTTCTGGGGGGCGCTTATCATTTACTGGGCTGTCCTTTTTACGTCGTTGCACTTTTGAAGCGCTTGAGTCTAATTTAACCGCCCCCTTCTTGCTGGTGTCGGGGCGGGCCTTGATTTCAGGGGCCTTTTGCTCAAATTCAAAAATCTGACGGAAAACGCCTGGTGCTACAAGCGACATTGGGTTGACCAGCACTTCTGGCTTATTGATGTTGCCATAAACACCAAAAGTTATGCCCAGCATGCCTTCGCCGCGCCGGCCAACTAAAATGTCGCCCAGCACAGGTACAGCGCCAACGGCGGCATTTAGCCCATACAGAGGAATATAAGTGCCAGACAAGCGCACGCGATTGCGGGCAAAATCAAGCTGGCCGCGCATGGTGGCCCCGAGCACATCTCCCCTCATGTAAGAATCGTGGAGCACAAATTGCTCATGCCCAATTGAAAATGGCGCGACTAACCTTGAAAATGGAATTTGATTTTGATTGGCCAGTGCTTTGTCTTTTTTGCCCTTTTTTACATTTGCCAAAACTTCTTGTATTACTGGGTCAGAGGCAATGGAGAACCGATTGATAACAAGCTGACCAGTTTGAGAGGCGAGTTGGCGCTTTTTCACATTATAGCGCACCAATAACTGGCCATCTCCGCCAAGCATGTTGGGGTAAAAGCCAACAAAGCGTAACGCTTCTCCTGCATTGTTGGTTGTTAATTGAATAACAGGATTTTGCTGACCTTTACTCACTAAACTGCCATTCAACTTACCATTGTTAACAAATTGTCCCTTTAAATGGAAAGCTTCTAGCTCGTCACCTTTGCGTTTCATCTTTATTTGGAAATCTTTTAGGTTTGACTGGCCCCCCCCAACGACGGTTTGAAAATTTGCGGTTAGATCAAGGCCATAAGCTTTGTGAGTTTGGCCGTCTTGTTCTGGCCCTATTTGACCTTTGTGTAAAAGTGATCGTAGAATGCCGCGCCCATCAAAAGCTTTACCTACGGCATTTACCTTCCAATACTTTTTGGGTCCCTTTTTATAGCTATTGCCAATAATTGCGATGTTTGAGACGGTTTTGTAGGATATTTGCGGGAAGTCAAAGTTTATTACTTGCATGTCTTCATCAAGTTCGGCGCGTCCTTTGGCCGTTAAATCAACCCCTGTTATATGGATATTTTCTAAAGACAGTTTTTGTTTTTTATCGCTTCCATTGGATATTACATTAAATTCAAGATTTGCCGAACGCCCCTTTTGCTTGCGCCAACCAAGAGCATGAGAGATTAAACTAGCTTTGGTCAAATCACTGGAAACTTGAATATCAAACGCGGATTTTCCATCTTTTTTAATGGCGACCTCTACTGGGACTGGGCCTTGTATAATGTTATTTATTGGCAGGCCTAATTGATTGCGGTCAGCTTCATCAAGGACTGCGCGAATTAAAAGGGGTGGTGGTTGATAGCCAGGAGAGGGATTTAATTGCTGGCGCCAAACAAGTGAGGCGGCGGCGCCATTGACAAATAAGGCCCCTTTGGCCTCGACATGATTGCGCCCTAATTTAAAGTCGATATCTCCATTTTTAACTTTGAAACTGCCAAATTCTAAATTTGCATTGCCTAGCTTGACAAGACCTTCCATTAGAATTTCTTGAGGCGATACCTCATGTTTAAAAGGCATGCTCATTTTTAGTTCACCGTTAACCCCCCCTTTTACCTGTCTTAGTACATCATGAGCGGGTAGATCATAATGAAACGGTTCCCTTTTCAAAAAGGCTAACGCGGTTTGGGATTGGGTTTTAAATTTAAACCGGAATTGTCCTGTTGGTTCCTCTTGCCAATAATCTGGTATTGTCAACTGACCACCAGATAAGCTGATTGTTCCAGACTTGGCCACTTTAAAATGCCCTTTGCCCATGTTCGCTTGTAATTGTTTCCCTTTAATTTGAACTTTTGCTTTTTTGGTTTTTATGAACACCGGGTCTTGAAAAACCGTGTAAGTTAGATCCTTGATATCAAGTTGCATATTTGGATATTGGCTGGTTTCCTTTATTCTTGGTTGAAATTTTGCATTTGCCACTTTCATTGGTTGTTGATGCCCTCCATAAAGATTAAAGGCAAATGTACCAGAGCGAATGACCCCAGCTTTCACAGTTTGAAAAATCCAATCTCGATTCTTTTTGAGAAAGTCTTGCGGCCATATTACTTTTAATAAACTTAATGGGATTTGCTTTAACTGACCGCGCAATATAGAGGGGAACCCTTGTGTCCCATCATGGGCCATCAAAATTAAACTCTTGCCTACTTGCAAGCGCATTTCATCAATTGATACAGGCATTTTGGTGGCAAATAACCGGCCAGAAAATCCAAACTCATCTATTTCATGTGGGGCTTCATTGTCTGAAAGGGGAAAAATTTCTCCCTTAGTAGAGTAAAGCTGGAAGCGCCAATCTTGCGGGCCTGATCCTTCTGGGGCACGCCAAATATCTCCCTTTAATGAAACTCTGCCAGAGGGGTATTCAAGCTCACCTTGCTGCATAACTATATGTTTGGCACCCCCTTCCATGCCAAATTCAAAGGAGCCGCGCGAAATGGCAAATAATGGCCCGTCGGGACCAAAAAGACCAATTTCGCCTTCAGATAAAATCACTTTGAGTTGGCCTGAATAGATCCCTTCGCTCAAGTCAACGCGCCCTTGAAATGCCCCTGAGACGCCAACTTTGACAGCACTTAAAGATGAGAGCGCGGGAATAAAGGTCGACAATTGAGAGGGCACAACATTTTGCAAGCGCGATTTCATATCAAAAAAACGATCGCCCTGACTGTGTGTCATGGCCAACCAGACTTCAGAATTGGGCGCGTCTTCTGGTTGTAACAAGCCAGAGCCGATTAATCTTTTTTCTTCGTCTTGGTCATATTGTAAGGTGAAGGAGGGCAGCAACCAGACCTGGCCTTTATCTTGGGGCTTTTGATGTAGTATGATGCGTGCATCTCTAACACCTATGTATGACAGGGCTTTTGATAATTGTAATTGTTTGTGGGCGCCTGAAAGCCCTTGTTGGATCAAATCGCCAATACGCTCTAAATTTTGCGCTGAAATCCCAGCTTGATCGTCTGGGAGTTTTTGTAAATTGGGGCTTTTTTCTTGGGCAACAAGCTTGTTTTTTAAAAAACTCCATTCTCCTTGATCATTGCGAACCAGGTGTAGCTTTGGGCCAATTAAACTTAAACTGTCAGGGACAACAGAGCCGGTGAGAAGGGGGAAAAATTTTAGCCCTATTGCGGTTTCAGGGCTTTGGGCAATTACACTGCCATTGGTTTGTGTGACCACCAAATTGGTCAACCGCACAAAAAAACCACCTTGGTGCGTGTCTCTTTGTAAAAGTGCCTCTTCGATTTGAATGTTGGCTCCATTAAAGTTGGCTGCCAATGCCCGTTCAATCTGATCTTTAAAAAAACCAACCGGTAGAGCTCGGCTTCCCATAAAGAAATAGAGCAGGCCAAGTCCTATGATGAGAACCCCTAGGGTGCTGAGCCCAACTTGAACCCACGGACGAGAACGAGAAGGCCAAAATTTGGTGAGATGTTCAAACGCCTGCAAGCCCCAATGGCCAATTAGGGAAATATTTTTGTAACAAAACTGACCGAATAGAGCTGAGTTGGCTTTTGGCTTTTCATCTGCTGTCTTTGTTTGTTGGTATTTTGCGTCCATTTGGGTTTGCTGCTTAGATCTTGACCAATGAAGTTGATGCTCTTTATCTTTTTCATTCATTGTTTATTTTTGACCTTAATCACAGCCATTTAAGACAAAGCCGCTTAACAAAATTTATCTTCTGATTGTCACGCAAATTGGATTTTAAAGACCTTGAGAATGATCTAAAGCTTTATAAAATTTGATGCCTTGTTGAGCCTTTTCTGGTTCAAATATGGCAAGCTAAACTCTATTAGCAACAAAAATTTATATAAAACCTTACTCTGTTCGCAATCAATAAAAATTTGCATCCCAATGACTGGAGTGAGGACCTATTAAAAAATGAAAAATTTGCCTTTGCCCCTTTAAAACATTTTATTGACTCATGCCCCTCACTGGTCAACATGGATGTTTTTAATCCGCAATCAAGACCAAAGCATGACGATGTGGGCATCAATCTTGTTTCACTATTAATAAAAGGCAAAAGTTAAATGATTGAAATTGGTAAAAAAGCACCCCCCTTTACACTTGCGACAACCGATGGCTCTTGCGTTTCTTTGGAAGATTTTAAAGGAAAATGGGTGATTGTTTATTTTTACCCTAAAGACTTAACACCTGGGTGTACAAAACAAGCCATTGCCTTTTCTGAAAAGAGACCAGAATTTGAACAAAGAGACGCCGTGATAATTGGAATTTCTCCTGATGGGGTCGCTTCACATGAAAAATTTATCAAAAAACATGATCTGAATATTATTCTGGCTGCTGATGAAGACAGACAGGTTATAGAATCATATGATGTTTGGAAGGAAAAGAAAATGTACGGCAGGACCTTCATGGGGGTTGAGAGATCAACATTTCTTGTGGATAGGGACGGCATTATTAAAGCATTGTGGCGAAAAGTGAAAGTGGCTGATCACGAAACATTGGTTCTTAACACTTTGGATCAGTTTGAAAATTAAAATTTATGTTTTTCATGTATTTAATCATTTTTTAAGACTTATAAATAGTATGGCTGCGCTTCCTAAACATTCAATTTGGGTGTTTATTTCATCCATTTTGATTTATTTTTTGTGGAAATCAGTCTTATTTTTCCAACAGATATGGTCCTGAGTATTCTTGACGCTTGGTGTTCTAACAGGCATAACTTGACAAATAAGTTGACGCTATTAAGCGCAAAGTGTTTTTATTGCTAAGTGTTTTCTGCCACAGCAAAACCATAAATAAGTGGCAGTTAGCATGAAACAAAGTAACTGAGCATTCGTTCGCAAAATGAGGATGTGTAAAGCGGTGGGACTTTAGGGTAAAGCATTTTTATTAACCCTAAAGGCGAAATTTTGAATCTCGGCAAAATTACGCGGCCATAAATTAGTAGATTTTGTTGTCTTAAGATTGCATACTATTAAAAGCCTTTTCACGCCCTTTTAACTACGCGCTGCGAAAAAGTTGCAAGCTAATAATTATAAAGCATGCTATATATCGTTGCTGAGATCGTTAGAGTGAATTTGTTGCTTATCAATTTGGGTGCGTTTGCTATTTTTGATGTCAAACGCCTTTTTGTTAACAGAACGAGAGCTTTAAAGGTTTGTGTTGTTTGTAAGGATTGTGGCTTTTGAATTTTTAAGCCATAATGGTTACAAAGATTTTGTAAAAACGGTGAGCATGATAAAAACAGGGCTAGAACATGAGCGTTTGGAGGTCTTAAACCAATGTTCACAAAACGACCGGAGAATGATGGGATGAATGTGCCTGCCCCAAAACCCGCAATGGGACAACAACCAGCTCTGCCACCAGCAGGGGCGATACCTCAAAATCCTTTAGGCGGCAAA
>JANQQH010000248.1 GCA_028285025.1 Hyphomicrobiaceae bacterium
TCCCAAATATGATCACCCCCGGTGACCACATCGGCGCCGGCATCTAACAATTCAAGCAGAATATCTTGCGTAATGCCAAAGCCGCCGGCGGCATTGTCACCATTGACCACCACCAAGTCTAACTCATAAAGCTCACGTAATTTTGGCAACTGTTCGATGATCGCCTGACGCCCAGCGCGCCCCACAACATCCCCCAAAAACATCACACGCATAAAAGCTGTCTCTTTTCTAATGTATTTTTATTTATGAGTTTACGGCCTAGGGTCTGTTGAGTATCAAACCGACGCTGCAACCTTGATACTTAACAGACCCTAGTCTTGGACGATATAATTGGCATTGCGTTCATCATTCCATATTTTACAAAGGGTTGGGGTTATTACCCCATCAAGTAATTGATCATGGGGCTCATTGGGCAAATCATCAACGATTTGTTCGTCAAACGCGACGCCATAGGCGCGTGCGCCTTTATTTTTTAACAACGCCAAGGTGCGATCATAAAAACCACCGCCCTGGCCAAGACGTACGCCTTTAAGGTCAAGCCCTAACAGGGGGACAAAAACCAAATCAGGTTCCACAATTTGAGCGCGACTGAGAGGCTGTAATGTTCCCAGCTTGCCGCTAATGAGCATATCGCCTGGTGACCATGTGCGAAATTGTAAGGCTTGATTTTTCTCAATCACTTCAGGCAAACATAATTTGGCACCAAAAGGCAAAAACTTGCTCATGAGCGGACGTGGATCAATTTCAGACCCTATGGGGATATAACCGGCAATAATGGAAATGTCGGGCAAAGATAGTAAAGCTTCGCCCTTTTGCGCCAGTAAACTTGCCGCAAGCGCGCCATTGTTCTGATCAACTTGAAAAGCTTGGGCGCGCTTGCGCCGTAATTTTAATCTTAGATTTTGCTTTTCAACACTCAATTGGAATCCCTGCATATAAACAATCTGTTAAACTTGCCCCTTTAAAAAAGGCAATCCATAAAAAATGCAGAGCCACAAGTGCCGTCGGTAAGAGCTTATCCCTGGATCCCTACATGTGTAGGTGGGCACCGAATAATCGAGACCACGATCTCAATCAGGGTCAGTTCCCGAGAAAAACTTATAGGCCCCGGGAAAAAGAAACCTAACAAACATCGCAGCCCTGCACTGAAAACTTAAATCAAATAAGGAATGTCAGCAAATTTTCTATGGGAAAATGAACAATCTTTATGAAAAACATCTTCGCCAGCCAAGGATTTATCCCCTGTTCAGGGCTTGGCAAATGTTCTTATTATTGCTCATTCAAAGCGCTTAAAATCATATCTTCTAGAGCATCAAGTCTGGCTAATAATGTTTCCTGGCACGTTTCTAATTGATCCACTCGGGTTTGAGACCTTGACAATTCTTGGCGCAATTGATCGCGTTCTTTTGTTAAACCAGCAATCTCTTCTCGTAATGAACGCACGGCCTCCCCCATTAGGTTACTTCCTTCTTTTGTTGCATCAGATGCCTTTTCTGCTTGCAGATCAGTTTTAATAACACCCTCATTACTCATTAATATCTCCACTAAAAAAACAAACTTTGCGCACATTCCTTAGCGCTTGGCATCATTACGCAACTTTCTATTCAATGGTATTAAAACCGTTCATAAGCAATTATATAATGACAAATAAAAATTTGAAGCTAACAAAAGACGTATATAAAACTCATCTAACGTGCTTGTTGAAAAATATAAAATGTTTTCATACAAACTTGTTTACTAAGTCTCTGTATCATAATCATTTAAAATTAGGTTTACTAATGAACTCATAATAAAATCATTTATCTATAAATAACAAGCCCTTATTTATAACAAAGGTCTCGATTTTTCTTTTATCTTCACCCAAGTCATCTATGAGCGGAAAAAAACTAACAAGCGCAGCCATTGGAACCCAAAACATTTATGCATTCAATTGCTTTTGGTGAAATATTAATCATTATTTAAAACGGCCAAATATTGTAAACCGCGACGAAATGGGCTATTGGCTAGCCCGAGCCTTTTAGGCAAAAGACCATCAGCCGACAATCACTAAGGTTGCATTTATAGAAAAAGACGTATATCAGCGCCCAAAAAAGAAGAGAATTTAGGAGACAAGTATGGCACTTAAGGTTGCTATTAATGGGTTTGGACGAATTGGACGAAATGTTTTGCGTGCTTATGCAGAAACAGGACGGCAAGACATTGAATTTGTTGCAATTAATGACTTAGGACCAATTGAGACAACTGCCCACATGCTGAGATATGACAGTGTTCATGGCCGTTATCCGGGTGAAGTTAAGGTGTCACATGACAGCATTGATGTTGGCCAAGGACCCATTAAAGTTTTTGCCGAACGGGACCCATCCAATTTGCCTTGGGGCGATCTTGGCGTTGATATTGTGATGGAATGTA
>JANQQH010000258.1 GCA_028285025.1 Hyphomicrobiaceae bacterium
GAAATGCTCTAATTCTTTGTTTTAGCGTTCCTTTTTTCCCAAAACCGGTATCCACTTTTGGGCGGAACGCTTGCTTTGCTTATGCGTTCCTTTGCTCCCAAAACCGGTATCCACTTTTGGGCGGAACGCTTTAGAGGATAGATTTGTTCATGCGTTTGCAAATGTTAACCCAAAGACATGATTTTTTGCGGGTTAAGTCCGGGGTTGCTTGGAGCAGCAAGGGATTTTTATTGCAGGCCATTGAACAAGACCCTGCAGATCAGCCCCCTGGCCGATCTCGTTTTGGCATCACGGTTTCTAATCACACTGTGCGGCGTTATTTGGTGCAAAAACGGGAAAAATCTGGTGAAAAACATCAAAAGCGGGGGCCTGTTTCGGTTTTGCGCAATAGGATGAGGCGGCGTTTGCGGGCCCTTTTGGAGCAAATAGCGCCAGAGCATGCCAAACCGGGCATTGATTATGTCATCATCGGCCGGCCGGCATTAGAGACACTTGCCTTTGAAATTTTGCGAAAAGATTTACAAGAAAGCTTTCAAAAAGTACACAGACGGATTATATCAACCAGCAAGCATCTTTCAAAATCATAAGGGCACCTGTGAACCGGCCTTAGTTAATTTAGGACTTTTGAATTTTCCATGGATGAAAATAATAAGAATTTTTTCGTTGCCTTAGCGCTTTCTGTTTTGGTGTTTTTGGTTTGGCATTTTGTTTTTGTGGCGCCTAAACAAGAAGCCCAGCGCCTGCGTCAACAACAAGAAGCTCAATTAAAGAAAGAAAAGCAAGAGGGCACGCCTTTTGCTCCAGAGGCTGGCAAAACCAAGCAGCCCCAATCGCCTGACATTGTTGCCCCAGTTGTTGCCCCTAAAAGCCGTGAGGCAGCCCTTGCCGACACAAAGCGGGTTTTGATTGATACGCCAGCATTAAAAGGTTCGCTATCTCTAAAGGGGGGGCGGATTGATGATATTTCGTTTAAGGATTATCGCCAGAGCGTTGATAAAAACAGCCCCTCTGTTGAGTTGTTTTCTCCAGCTGGGTCTGAGCATCCTTATTTTGCTGACTTTGGTTGGTCGAGCGCGCCTATTGAAGGGGTCAAGTTCCCCACCACTGACAGTGAATGGAAAGTGACCCAAGGGAGTACTTTGACACCTTCTACACCGATTACCATTGAATATGATGCGGGCGGCGGGGTTGTATTTCAGCGCGACATATCCATTGATGACAAATATATGTTCTCAATTACTCAGCGCGTGATTAACAACAGCACCAAGCCGTTAACGCTGGCTCCTTATGGGTTTTTGTGGCGTAAAAATAAGCCTTATTCTGAATCTTTGTTTATTTCCCATGAAGGGGCGGTTGGTGTCTTTGATGGAGAGGTCCAGGAAGAGACTTATGGTGATT
>JANQQH010000286.1 GCA_028285025.1 Hyphomicrobiaceae bacterium
GGCTGCTTCTTCTAGGTTTTCAGGAGCGCTTGAGGGGATGTTGCCGCATTGGGGTAAAATGTCTTTTATTTCATTGATGATCCGCCATAGGCGTTGAACATAACGGCCCGCGCCTTCAACGCCGGCTTCTGTCCAGATCACATCGCGCTCTGGGGGGCTGTCGGACAGGACGAACCAGCGGGCGGTGTCGGCACCGTAATGGCTTAAAATATCATCCGGGTCCACAACGTTGAGTTTGGATTTTGACATTTTCTCAATGGAGCCGATTTTAATAGGCGCACCGGTTTCGGCATGGGTGGCGGTGCGTTTGCCGTCTTGCTCTTGGATGCGCACAAAGGCCGGGGCGATCCAGTCACCGTCATCGGTTTTATAGGTTTCATGGTTGACCATGCCTTGGGTAAACAGGCCTTTGAACGGTTCTTTTAAATTTAAATGCCCTGTTTTTTGCATAGCGCGAGTGAAAAAGCGCGAATAAAGCAAGTGCAAGATCGCGTGTTCAATGCCGCCGATATATTGGTCTACGGGTAGCCATTCATTAACCGCTTGTTTGTCTGTTGGGGTGTCAGCTTTGGGGGCGCAAAAGCGGGCGAAATACCAAGAGCTGTCAACAAAGGTATCGAACGTGTCAGTTTCGCGCGTGGCTGGTTTGCCGCATTTGGGACAGATTGTTTGTTTCCAAGTGGGGTGGTGGTCCAGTGGGTTGCCTGGTTTGTCAAATGTGACGTCTTCGGGCAGGGTAACGGGTAGATCCTCTTTGGGCACGGGAACCACGCCGCAGGTGTTACAATGAACAACCGGGATCGGGCAGCCCCAATAGCGCTGGCGGGAAATGCCCCAATCTCGCAGGCGGTAATTGGTTTCGATTTTGCCCTTACCCTTAGCTTCCAGTTGCTCAATGATTTCGGACTTTGCGTCTTGGACTGTTTTGCCGTTGAGAAACTCTGAATTGGCCAGTTTGCCTGGGCCTGTATAGGCTTCATCGCCGATTTGAAAGTTGGCTGGGTCTTCATCCTCAGGGACAACAACTGGAATAACGTCCAGATTGTATTTGCGGGCAAAGTCTAGATCGCGTTGATCATGGGCCGGACAGGCGAAAATGGCGCCGGTGCCGTAGTCCATTAAAATGAAGTTGGCAACATAGACAGGGATTGTGTGCCCGTCTTTAAAGGGGTGTTTGGCTTTTATCCCGGTATCAATGCCTTTTTTCTCGGCCCGTTCGATGTCTTCTTGCGAGGTGCCCATGGCGCTGCATTCTTTGATGAAGCGGGCTATCTCTGGATTTGTTTCGGCTAATTGGGCGGATAAGGGGTGCCCTGGAGACAGGCCGCAAAAGCTGGCGCCAAAAATGGTGTCTGGCCGTGTGGTGTAGACGTCCAGTTGGGTGACACCGTCTGGTAAGGTTTCGCCTTCAAGGTCAAATTGCATGAGGGCACCGTGGGATTTGCCAATCCAGTTGGCTTGCATGGTGCGGACTTTTTCAGGCCAACGGTCGAGTTGGTTGAGATCTTCTAGCAACTCATCAGCATAGTCGGTAATGGCAAAGAACCATTGGGTGAGTTCGCGCTGTTCCACCAAAGCGCCGGAGCGCCAGCCGCGCCCGTCAATCACCTGTTCGTTGGCCAGCACGGTTTGATCAACCGGGTCCCAATTGACGCGGGCGGATTTTCTGTAGACCAGATCATGGTCTAAAAAGTCCAAAAATAAAGATTGCTGTTGGTGGTAATAGTCAACATCGCAGGTGGCAAATTCGCGTGACCAATCTAGAGATAATCCCATGGATTTGAGCTGGCCTTTCATGACAGCGATGTTGTCATAGGTATACGTGGCCGGGTGCCCGCCGGTTTTCATGGCCGCATTTTCGGCAGGCATGCCAAAGGCGTCCCAGCCCATGGGGTGTAGAACGTTAAAGCCTTTGGCGCGCTTATAGCGGGCAATAACATCGCCCATAGAATAATTGCGCACATGGCCCATATGAATGCGCCCAGACGGGTATGGGAACATTTCTAGGACGTAATATTTTTCAGCCCTATCATTATTATCGGCTTCAAATATTTTTTGTTCGTCCCATTGTTGTTGCCAGTGAGGTTCACGGTCTGGGGCGTTGTAGCGCTCGGCACTCATAATTAGTCCCTTAAAACTTGGTTTCTTGCTTAATTAAGGGTGTGTTTAACATTCAAGCGGGGGCTGTCAAGTATGGCTTTAGAAAAGCCATATTTTGAGGGGGTAAAAAAATTTTGTTCCACCTATGTTCTTTTTGAACGAATCAGTGTATGTTCTTATTATGTTCCT
>JANQQH010000295.1 GCA_028285025.1 Hyphomicrobiaceae bacterium
ATCCTATAATCCAGGGGCCGTTTACAAACCGCCCTTTATTTAACTTGGCCCAATCGGGTAAATCGCGAATCATAACAAAACCTGATGGGAAGTCGCCGCGCGGCAAGCGAATAGTTACTGGCACTTGCTCACCGGCAACACCGGCCACCTGGGCCACGCCAAAGTCGCGCTCTAAATCGGCTGGGGTTACAGCGGCAACTTCTAGTTTGTCAGGATCGCTTTTTTCTAAAGCGCTCTTATCTTTTATATCGCTTTCAGATAATTTTTCTGGTTGCTTGTAATTGCTGTTGCCTCCAAAATCACTCTTGACAACATCACTTACCCCTTCACCAAGATAGCTGTAAGCCATACCACTTACGATTGCGAAAGCCACCACCCCTCCAATTAAGCTGACAAAGCCAGAACGCCCCTTTCTTTGAGGTTGTGGGGGGGATAAAAATTGCGGCAACTCAGCACGTTCTTGTCTTTCAGCCACTTCATAAGACTGATCTTGATAGTGGTGCGGATGGTTATACTCAGAAACAACTCCTTGTGGATGATGGGAACCACTTGTGGGCATTGGATGCGGGTCAACAGGTGATAAGGGGTTCTGATAGTTATAATCAGGCGCAATCTGCAGCTGACTATCTGGTCCTTGGTAGACCGGTTGTTGGCCTGTGTGATGCCCGCTTGTTGTCTCACCATGAGGGGGAGTCGTATTTTCAAAAACTTGCGGCTCAGCTACAGGTGCTTCATGTTCATGAGATTGATAATAGTCATCTTGTTCGGGAGCTAAGTAGTGCATCTCTTCTTCTGGCTCTTGCCCAATCTCAGCTTCATTATTGATTTGATACTCATCAATGTCTTTAACGTCTTGGGCTGAGACACCGGTTAAATTAGAAATCTCTGCTAATTGTTGTTCTAGTGACTCGATTTTTTCTTTTAGTAAGTCAGACTGATCTCCGTCTCGATCATGTGCATCACGCCCTGATCCCATGTGATAGCCAACTTCTTGTTCAAGCTCATTTTCGTGTTGGGGATTATATGTATTAGCCGGTTGGATATATTGGCCTTGCGGGGTCTCAGGTCTTGTTTGGGGAGCCTGCTCTTTTTGCTGGCCCATGATCACTTGAGCAGGAGGGACATAATGAGGGTCTATAACGTCAGGCTGGACCCCTTGTTGTGGGTCATTAACATAAGGCGTGTTCGTTTCAGTTTGTTGTTGTGCAGCCCGCATAGCAATTTTATCTTCTTCGCTTAGAGCGTCTAGCCTATCCATCAGCCAAGAAGATTGCGAACTGTCTAGCCTAAATCCGTTTAGAGATGTTTGGTCAACAGGGTGCCCATTGGTCTTAGATCCATTACCTTCACCAAATTTACTCATAACCAATCCCATCCCTTTCACACAAAGCAAGTACTTCAAACAAACGTCTAGATAGAACTGATTAACGCTCTAAATCTACAGTCCACCATCGTCCAAATACTCGGTACATACCACTCCAAATATCATCCCTTTGTAGCGGTGTTATCTGCTCTACTTTCCAAATTTTGGTATATTGCCTCACAAAAACGTCCATAGCAATTTTCATCTCTCCGGAGGAGACTTCTTGTCCAATTTCCTGGCGCCTTTGATCCAACCACTCTTTGGCTGGTTTAAACCGGGTCCATCCTGGTACTTTAGCATGTATACTGACTTCTCGCCATTTCGAATGACGAGAGGGAAGCAAAAACTCATCAAAGCGTTTAAAAAAGCGATTAATAAACACCTCTAGCTTTTTATATCGCTCAGTTTTGGGGCCCCAATTGTAAACCATCAAGACCACCCCGGAGGCGAGCGAAGCCACTGGTTGGTCTTGTCGCACCATGCCAGGATAGTGTTTGGCTGTAATTTTTGTTGGTAAGAAGTCATCAACTAAATTGAAGTATCCCTTAAGACCAACCGCATCTGGGTGAAGGGGTAAAAAATGAAACTCTTGCCCCAAAGCGATATCGTTGATCCCTTGAATGGGGGCACCGCCTAAAACTGCAACTGCTGAAATTTCTCCATTGCGCATTTGTTCAATGGTTGATGCAAAATCACCATAGATCCTTTCAACGTTTATGCCGATTTTTTTAAAAATGGTGCGCACGGTAACATCGGTCGCTCCAAGTTCTTTGCCAAAGGCAACCTTTTTACCTTCCAGTTCTTTGATCGAGTTGATCTCTCGCGGCGCTATTAAGTGAAATTCAGCATTGTATAGTTTGGTAATAAAATGGATGCGTGATTTAATGTTGGCGTATAATTTGGGATTTTTTTCTTGCAAAGAGGTTAGCTGGCCTTGTTGGACCAGCCCCATATCAATTCCTTTCAAATACAAAATGTCCATTACATTTTGTTCCCCGCCTTTGCCAATTACGGGGACCACACGCATGGTTTCTTGTCCTTCTTGGCCATCGAGCACATTGGCCATATCACTTGCCATTTGCAAATAGGTGCTGTTAATGCCACCAGAAATCACTTTTACAGTGAGCTTGTTGCGCTTATTCACAAACTTACCATATTGAGTGGATCGGGTTGAGTTGTCTTGCGCGATGACCAATTCTTTGTTTTGGGCAGTCGCGGCCAAAGGCGATATGACAACTAGAAATAGAAAAAAAACTGCCTGGCTTATATGCTTAATACTAAGCATACGGATTAATAAGAAATGATGATAGAGAAAACTCCTAGAGGACCGACCCAAAACTACCCATCTCCCCAAAACAAATCTTAACTCAAATCAAAATTAAAACTTTGTTCCAACCTTAAGAAAACCTCATCTAAGACTGCATAGCAACAAAAAAGCTGATGAATTATGAGGTGTGCTAAATATAAAACCGCATAACAACATTAATAAAAACTTAACATCATAGCAATGAAGTCCCTCAAAAACATTTCTGGAAATGTTTCTGAAAATGTTTAAGGCTTAGAATAATCATCAGGAATATAAGTGGCAAAAATACGACATTTGGCGTCAAACTCACATCTTTCCAACAGAGCGATTCGTCTTTAAAAAGCCACTGCAACATTATTTAAAATAATTAAAAGGGAGGGAAACGGATGAAAAGGTTTGGCTCTGAATAGCTCGTCAAAGTTTGATCTTCTTATCGTATTTTAGCTAACATTTGAGCAATAAGAAAAAGCGGTAAAAACTTCAATTGTATGTGGATCAAGATAAAATCTTTAATCTATTCTCGTTAGCATGAAGATTAAGCATCATGGTTTAAAACGAAAATAGGCCAATTTCAGATTTAGCCAGCAACCTCTTTTTCGTTGCAAGTTAGCTGCGGCTAAAGCTTCTTTATTCATTGATTTTAAATGATTTTTATCTCTATCATGATAAATTCTTGGTTATCATTCATTCGTTTTTATTCCTCTATGACCAGCTAAGTTTTCAGAAGAAAAGTTGACCCTTGTCAGACTTTCTGATTACTAGCAAAGCCAATTATAAAGTTAATTACCATCAACTTTTAAGGGATAATTTTTATTTTTGCATTTAATGGTTGTACCCTTTCCTGTTACAATCAGACAAACTCAAGGTTTATACTCTTACAACTTTGCGCAAAGCGTTGTTATAAACTTTCCCATCACTCTCAATTCATAATGCACATCTGCAAGCACTTGAAGGCGAATGCAAAACTTGCAAAAAAGGCCTCATTATGGCAGACCTAATTATGAGGGATTTTTAACTAAGCGTTTTCAAGAGCTTCGTAAAAACGATCAAGAAAATTCCTTTCAAAGAAAACTCTTAACACCTTTCGTTAAACAGATAAGCGAAAAGAAAAGAGTGCTTTCAAACTTATAAGCGCGTTTTAAAATAGACCTTATAAGCAAACTAAAAACATTCATTTCGCCTTGTGACGAATGGATTAAACAAGTCGCAATATAAATTAAGATTGGAGCCAATCAGTTATGAAACGGGAGAGCTTTTTAGGCAAACGGGGATTTATTTTTAGCGCCGTTCTTGTCTCATTTAGTGCTTTGTGCACCACCACTGCTACTGCTCAGCCAGATCTCATCATCAATGAAACCGATAGCCGCATTTATGCTGGTAGTTGCTTAACCAGCGAACCACTTGCCTCCGGCAGAATCGCGATTAAAAACATTGGAACGCAAAACGCAAAATTGGAAATTACTGAAACATTTCGTTCCATGCTTGCCGTTTGGGTTCCTGAAAACATCGATATGATTGCTAAAATCACGGACCGCTCTAATCTAAAACCATTAGACCAAGAAGGTCTTGCTTTTGAAGTGGGCAAAGGCGTTTTGAAAAAAGGGCGCTTCTTTTTATCAGTTTCCAAAAACACGCTTAATTCGATCAGAAAACAAACAGCTGATCGTAACAGAACCGCAACCATTCAAACTGCATTGTCAAAACTAGGTTTTGACCCAAAAGGCATTGATGGGGTTATGGGGCGCAATACACGGGCGGCAATTCGCGCTTATCAAGGTGATAGAGGTTTTTCTCGCACAGGCGTTTTAACAAATGCACAATATCAAAAATTGTTATCTGATGCTAGCATCTCTGAAAGCACCACGATTTCAACCGGTGGGGCCCAAGGCGTTACCAAAGTTACTTTGTTTGCCCATGTTGACCCTTACAATTTGATTGAAGAAAGCAATGAAGCAAACAACATCAAAAAGTTTGAAGTCACAATTGACTGTAGCAACTAAATTTTGCGAACAATGACAAACAAAAAGGGGTGGTAAATCTTACCACCCCTTCTTTATTTAATGCTCAAAAAATTAGCTTAAAGCTTTTCAACATGAATAGCGGCAACCTCGGTTGGCACGATAGCGATAGAGCCACCATTGGCACCTGTATCTTGTACATGGACCCCTTTACCACCTTCTTGCACGGCTTTCACCAGCTTATTGATATGATACTTACGGCCTTCCACATTGATCGTTGTGCCTTCTTTAAATACAACAATCGCTTTGTGATCTGCGTCTGTAGCCATAATAAACTCTCCTTAACAGTTTCATTTTTATAGATAAACTCAAGCTGATATCCCCTTTAGCAGAGTTATCAGATAAAACCCAAAGAAAATTCCTCTAAATCTGCAATTTTTCGTGGAAACATCGCTAAAATGGGTGATTTGAGGGGTTCTGATAGCATAATTACCGATTTTGAGGACATTTTTGTTAAAAATTACGGCACATTTTTTTGCCCTTTTATGGCGTTTTCTATCAAAGACCCAACAATAAAGGCCACCAAAGATAGCCCTATTGCCATGAAAGCGATTTGCGCCTCGCTCCATCCTTCAAACCCGGAAGCCTTTTTGACAGGGCCAAAAGCCAAAATTGCTGATAGGCCGAACAA
>JANQQH010000302.1 GCA_028285025.1 Hyphomicrobiaceae bacterium
ATTCACCGCCCCTCTATTCTGTTCCTTGACGAACCCACCTCTAGTTTGGACCCAAGCGCCACTAAAGCAGTGGAAGATTTGATTAAGACTGCCACCCTAGAGGGGACAAAAATTATCATGGTCACCCATGACATTGGCCAGGCTCGTCGTTTAAGTGATGAAGTGATTTTTCTCAATCAAGGCAAAGTCACAGAACATGGAACGAGTGAACAAGTGATGACCCAGCCCAGCTCATTAGCTGCTCAGCAGTATTTTTCTGGGCAAATTGTATCTACCTGACCTAAAAGAAAATAGTAAATGATATAAAGGTAAAACCTAAGAGGAAGCTGCTAAAATAGCGCACCAATCTCTCCTACATGCATTTGTCTAGCTACAAACAAGGCAATGGCATTTGCATCATTCGAGCGTAGCTCCGAAATCGCGCACAAAAAGACGCCTTTAAGCGACGCGACACCCCCAAAAGAAATTACTATTAGCTTCAACGTAACCGTCATTGGTTGTCATATATGCCTTTGCTCTAACGGTATCTGAACCAGATAATTTGATGAGAGAATTTATCTGTACGAAAGATTGAAGCGTTACAATTGTTGCATCGCCACTGGTTGCTACACGGTCTGCAGTTGGTACGGCATCATTTATACTCAGGCCCACTTGAATATCTGTGGGCACCGTCCCATTCGCTTTAAAACGATACCCTGCACCGAATAAATAATAACCCTCTGCTGGCGCTGTAAATATACCAGCACTCCAATCGCCTTGATCATTATGTCTTGCATTATTGTTATCAATAAGAGACCAGGTGTTGGCAGCGATATAACGATCAAAATTAACATAGGCAGAAAATTTAGAACTTTCCTTATGAGAGACAGCTCCATTGTCTTTATCAATCATAATTGCTTCGTGAAACGTCGTTCCATCTGGGCTTACCTTCATGTGGAAATCATCATCACCTGTTAAGCCAAACTCAGCGCGACCCGAAAATGAGGATTGAAAAAGAACACTGGCATTATCGGTCAGACTGTTTTTGTTTATTTTTAGCTGATGATCATCTCCATCATGATTGAAAAGACTGGCAGGCGAAGTAACTGATAGGCGGTTTGTTGTGTCGGCAGTAGCGTTCACACCAACCAGCCCGCCGGTTGCTGGATTAAGACTGATTGAACCACCTCCGCCCCCTGAAGAAAGAGATTGCCATTGCGTGCCATCATAAACCATCTGAATGTCTTCATCTTTAATCCAGACGACCCAACCTTCTTCAGGGATGTAGAAATGCCAAGCCCCATCTTGCCAACTGGCGATCATATTCTCATGACCCGCCCACGCCCCGGTTGCGCCTGTGGCCACAATATAGCGTGCGCCATCCGTTGGTGTTGCAGGCGCTGTTGCTAGATCTTTGTCCTCTAGAGACATTTGGACAAGCGCATCTAGATTGCGGATGGCTTCATTATGAGTGACATGTTTTTGTGCTTGATTTGATAGAATATAGGGAAGTTGTAGATTTGGTGTTCTTTCACTCATGAGACAAAATCTTATACCTCTTTGTAGTTCGTGCTTATCGAGCCCTTATAATAAGGCTGCATAAGACCCCGGGGATAAGTTTTTGAGAACAAAGGCTATATCACTTAGATATTGCTCCCTTTTATACTTTCGATTGGCCAAATTTGATGGGAGGAAAAAGCTCAATAGATCATAAATCAGCGACTTGTAAGGTACAAAGATAGTCCTATCTGGCAGACGTGAAGCTCTCTTGCTTCTTATGAATTATTCTTTATCTTATCGCAAGACTTGATAGTTTTTATTATCCTGAAAACATAAGATTTTGATTTTATGTGACTTTATGGATTCCAAATCAAAAGCTTCATTTTTATTTATCTTGCACTATTATTTTTTTGATTTTTCAATACAGCATGAAATAGTCTAATAACTAATTTAGTCACTAAAGTTGAGCTTACTAGGCATTTTATTGCAACATTTTTAATTGGGCACTTCATCATAAATTTTTAGGACTTCATACTCATGCGAACTGATACGCCACCGGTCATTCATCTTAAAGACTATCGCCCCGCCTCTCATTTGATTGATGATGTGCAATTAAATTTTCTGCTGCACCCGAAAGCCACCAAAGTGGTTTCAAAATTAAAACTGCGGCCTAACCCGGCTTCATCTGAAACCCCCAGCCGGTTGGTGCTTGATGGTCAAACCATAAAGCTTAAATCTGTCAAACTTGATGGGGCTGTTTTGAAGGCTGAGACGCAATATGAAGTGAGCGCGGAGCATCTCATTATACATGATGTTCCCAACCGGCCCTTTTCTTTAGAGATCGCAACCGTTTGCAACCCGGAGGGCAACAAGGCACTTTCTGGTCTTTACCGGTCAAGTGAGAACTATTGCACCCAATGTGAGGCCGAAGGCTTTCGCAGAATTACCTATTATTTAGATCGACCTGATATTATGGCTGTCTTTACTGTACGCCTTGAGGGTGATTTGGAAGACACGCCTGTTTTGCTGTCAAATGGCAATTTGATTGAACAAGGGCCTTGCAAAAAAACAAGCAATCATTACACCATCTGGCATGACCCGCATCCAAAGCCTGCCTATTTATTTGCCTTGGTTGGGGGCAAGCTTGCCCATGTGAAGGACCAGTTTGTCACTGCTTCAGGGCGCAATGTTGACCTTGGCATTTATGTCGAGCCTGGCAAAGAAGACCGCTGTGAATGGGCAATGGACAGCCTGAAACGCTCCATGAAATGGGATGAAGAACGGTTTGGGCGTGAATATGATTTGGACGTGTTTAACATTGTTGCCGTTTCTGACTTTAATATGGGGGCGATGGAAAATAAGGGGCTGAATATTTTTAATGACAAGCTGATCTTGGCCCGCCCTGATACGGCAACAGACAATGACTATATGGCGATTGAATCTGTTATCGCCCATGAATATTTCCACAATTGGACGGGCAATCGCATCACCTGCAGAGATTGGTTCCAGCTTTGCTTAAAAGAAGGGCTCACGGTTTACCGCGACCAGGAGTTTTCATCTGATGAGCGCTCGCGCACAGTCCAGCGGATCATGGATGTGCGCCGTTTAAAGGCCACACAATTTCCT
>JANQQH010000307.1 GCA_028285025.1 Hyphomicrobiaceae bacterium
AAGCAAAGTCACGCACACGGCGCAGCAAACGCCCGGCAATGCGCGGCGTGCCGCGGGCGCGCTTGGCAATTTCTTGTGCCCCATCTGGGGTGATGGTCATGCCCATCACTTTGGCGCCGCGCGTGACGATCATCACAAGTTCTGGGGTTTCATAAAAATTTAGCCTTACAGGAATGCCGAACCGGTCACGTAAAGGCGTGGTCAACAATCCGGCCCGGGTGGTTGCGCCAACCAATGTGAATTTTGCCAATTCAATGCGCACGGAGCGGGCCGCTGGTCCCTCGCCTATGATCAGATCCAATTGGAAATCTTCCATGGCGGGGTAAAGCACCTCTTCTACCGCTGGGTTCAACCGGTGGATTTCGTCAATGAACAGCACATCGCGCTCTTCCAAGTTTGTCAAAAGAGCGGCCAAATCGCCTGCCTTGGCAATCACCGGCCCGGATGTCGCCCGGAAATTAACACCTAATTCGCGTGCTACAATTTGCGCTAGGGTTGTTTTGCCAAGTCCTGGCGGGCCGGCAAACAACACATGGTCAAGCGCTTCGGCCCGTTGGCGGGCGGCTTGAATGAACACAGATAAGTTTTGGCGCGCTTGTTCTTGGCCGACGAAGTCATCGAGCACTTGCGGGCGAATGGAGGCTTCTTCTTTGTCTGTTAACCGCGTTCCAGGCTCAACAAGCCTATCCTGATCTGGGTGCTCGGTATCTGAAGGGTCGGAGGTCATTTGGCAAGCTCCTTCAATCCAAGACGAATAAGCTCTTCAATCTCAGCGTCTTCACCGGCCTCTTGAAAGGCACGCGCAACTGCCATACTGGCGTCTGTTGGTTGATAACCCAAATTTGTCAGAGCAGAGACTGCGTCAGCTGCTTTTGAGGAGCCATTTGCGCCGCTTGCGCTAACAACCGCGCCATCGCCGCGCGCCTCTTTCAAAGCTTTGCCATCAAGCACAGATGGGGTTGGTATTTTGTCTTTTAATTCAGAGACAATCCGACCGGCCACTTTGGGGCCGACACCGGGGGCACGGGCAACAATGGCTTTGTCTTGCAAGGTAATGGCATTTGAAAGATCAGTGATCGACAGTGTGCCCAAAATTGCCAAAGCCACTTTGGCGCCAACCCCTTGCACGCTTTGCAGTTTTGAAAACCAAACCCGCTCAACCTCATCGGCAAAGCCAAACAGTTTAATCTCTGTTTCGCGCACATGGGTCTCTATTGATAGGACAACTGCCTCGCCGGTGCTGGGCAAGTTGCTTAATGTGCGTGGAGAGCAATAAACCTCATAGCACACACCGTTTACATCGATGAGCACCCAGTCTTCACTGACGGCCTCAACAAGCCCTTTTAACCTGCCAATCATAGTCCGTTATCCCTTTAAGGCTGAAAGCACGCGCGAAGCTTGCCGATTATGCGCATGACAAATGGCAATAGCAAGGGCATCTGCGGCATCATCTGTGTCTGGCTTGGCTTGGGGCAAT
>JANQQH010000315.1 GCA_028285025.1 Hyphomicrobiaceae bacterium
TGCTTGAGGCTCACCAGGCTTGGCCATGATTTCGCGTAAGCGGCGCATTAAAATGCGCGGAGCTGCATTGGCTGGTGCCATGTGTTTGCCTCAAATTTACAAAAACCAAGTCAATGAGTTTGGTTTTTGAAGCCTTCTTATTGCTTATTGGTGATCAATCTACCAATAGACAATTACAAATTTTCAAATGCGTACCATTTTTCAAACCAGGATCATCTTTATTAAAAAATGTATTTAATGATCGTCTTGATCAAGGCCAAACAAACTGTGCAACGAGCGCACAGCAAGTTCTTGGTAGGCCGCATCAATTAAAATGCTGATCTTAATTTCTGAAGTTGAAATTGCTAAGATATTAATACCTTTTTCTGACAATTCCTTGAACATGTCAGCAGCCACACCAGCATGACTACGCATACCAACGCCGATGATAGAAATTTTGACAATATTGGTTGCCCCTTGCAGATCTTTAAATTTCAATTCATCTTCATGCTCTTGAACAACCTCCAAGGCCCTGTCTAAATCTGGTTCAGCCACGGTAAAAGTCATATCTGTTGTCGCCCCATCAGCAGAGACATTTTGCACGATCATATCAACATTAATGTTGGCCTCCGCTAAGGGGCCAAAAACTTTCGCAGCAATGCCCGGTTGGTCAGCAAGGCCAACCAAGGTTACTTTTGCTTCATCCTTGGCATAAGCAATGCCGCTGACAATTTGTTGTTCCACTATTTCTTCCTCACTACAAACCAATGTTCCTATATGACTGTTCGTTTGCATGTTTACCGCCTCAACTGAGGCAGGGTCATCAAAACTAGAGCGCACGGCCAAACGTACATTTTGGGTCATGGCCAATTCAACAGAGCGGGTCTGTAATACCTTTGCACCCAAACTGGCCATTTCCAACATTTCTTCATAAGAAATTTTATCCAGTCGTTGGGCTTTGGGAACGATGCGTGGGTCGGTCGTATAAACCCCATCAACATCAGTATAAATATCACACAAATCAGCTCCTAAAGCGGCGGCAATGGCAACCGCACTGGTATCAGACCCGCCGCGTCCAAGGGTAGATATGCGCCCATTAGGAGCAATCCCTTGAAAGCCGGCAATGACCGCCACATTGCCCTCATCCAGGCTGGTTAACATGTCATCTGGAATGATGTCGCTAATGCGCGCCTTGCCATGGGCTTCATCTGTTTGCAAAGGGATTTGCCAGCCTTGCCACGAACGCGCGGGCACGCCCTTATCTTGCAAACAAAGCGTCAGTAGACCAGATGTAACTTGCTCACCAGAAGAGACAACAGCGTCATATTCGCGTTCATCAGCCATCCTGGTGGCTTGATTGACCAGATCAACCAATTCATTGGTGCGCCCTGCCATTGCAGAGACAACGACAGCCACTTTATTGCCAGCCGCGTGCTCGCGCTTAACGTGATCAGCAACATTTTTAATGCGATCAATATCAGCAACAGACGTGCCGCCAAATTTCATAACAATAAGCGCCATAAATCAAAAACTACCAATTCTTTTTATCAGCTAAATTGTCTGCTTTTTTCCCTTGTGACATAGTGCAAAGACCAGGAAAAAAGGTTTCATATCAGCCCAATAAGTTATATTGTGAATTAAGGATTGCCCCTCAAACGGCCTATACATACAAAGAACCGGCCAGGTAAGCAACCAGCCCATTCAAACTATTTGCAAAAAATACAAGCTAAAATATTGTGAAATGAGTTTAAATAACCCTCAGCATAACGCGACATTTGACCAACAAGAAATAGACCGTTTTGCCGCCATGGCTGATGAATGGTGGGATCCGGCTGGTAAATTTAAGCCTTTGCACCAAATTGCACCGGCCCGTTTAGGCTTTTTTAGAGAGCAAATTTGTCGTCATTTTGGAAAAGATGAATCTGCCCCAAATGCGTTAAAAGGCTTGTCGCTGATTGATATTGGTTGTGGTGGGGGGTTGGTGGCAGAACCCTTGGCCAAGCAAGGAGCAACCGTCACAGCAATTGATCCGGCCGAAAACAATATTAAGGCCGCCGCATTGCATGCCGAACAGCAAAAGGTTGCCATAGATTACCGCGCTTGCCGGGTTGAGCAAGTGGTGGAGGAAGCGGAAGTCTTTGATGTCGTTTGTTGTCTAGAAGTTGTTGAGCATGTGCCAAATGTTACCGATTTTGTTGCCCTGGTCGCAAAGTTAGTGAAACCAGGTGGTTTGCTGATCCTTTCAACCATTAATCGCACAAATAAGTCTTTTGCTCTGGCTATCGTTGGGGCCGAATATATTATGAGGTGGTTGCCAAAGGGCACACATCAATGGTCCAGATTTGTAACGCCGCAAGAATTGCAAGCTTGCGTTTCCAAGGCAGGCCTTAGCCCTCGAGGAACGAGCGGCCTTGTTTATTCTCCCTGGCGCAATAGCTGGCACATTTCAACAGACTGCGATGTGAATTATTTTCTCACCGCAAGCCGTTAAATCATGTCAGAAGTTTTATAAGAAGACCTTAGTCTGTAATTTTCACACCTAAACCAGCACGTTTGCGCCATATCACCAGGCATTTATGGGACTGTCCTGTGCTGTCATCAAAAAGAGTAAATTGATCTGGTATCCCCACTGTTGACCCAAGTCTTAAGCCAAAACCTTTGTCGCTGCGGGTTTTAATGATGCAGTTAAATGTGGAATTTTTATCCACAATGATATGGGCACCCTGATAGGTGCGTTTGCGCTGATCCTGACGGGCGTCAGTTTCATTTTGTTTGTTTATATCAGTCATGTTTGATATCCAAACTTATTTATTTTTATTCCCAATGAAAGTGCTTACAGCTTATCAAATATGAGTAAATTATTTGTTTGTATAATTGTTAAAATTTGAATGATCTCCTACCTTGAAAAAAGCCCACATAACCCCATATTCTTTTGATGATCAAATGACAGATTCGATTGAAGAGCCTGTGGCAAGAGTTTAAAGAAAGTACCATATGCCGAGCATATCCAGGATAAACCGATCGCTAGCTTTAGGCTTTGAAGAGTTTGAACAAGCGTTAGACACGGCTGCTCAATTACAAAATGAGGGCTACCCACCCTATAATATTGAACGCCATGTAGAAAAGCACACAGGCGAAAAAATTATAAAAATTGTGTTGGCTGTAGCTGGCTTTTCAAAAAATCTGTTAGAAGTTAAAGAAGAGGGGCAAAAGCTGATCATAACAGGCTTTAAAAGAGACAATGAAAATGAAGATTATTTACATCAAGGCATTGCAATGCGCCAATTTCAACGCATTTTTATTTTAGCTAATAGTCTTGAGATCAGGTCTGCAGTGTTACAAGAAGGATTATTGACTGTAGAGCTATTCCGCCCAGAACCTGGGACAAAAAGCCGGACGATAGAAATTTTAACGGCCTAGAGCGTTCCGCCTTAAAGTGGATACCGGTTTAAGGAAAAAAGGAACGCTCTGATGTCCCAAAGCGTAATGAAAAGGGGTTCCTAAATGTTAGCAACCAAACCAAATGGACAAAACTTTATGGGTCTTGATTATGGTTTTGATCAACAAATTATGAGCGCGCAAGATTTAAAAGAACTCGGGCTTGACAAGGTGGTTTATGTTCAAGAGCTTGGCATTGCCGCTGCCAGAACCCTGTTTCCAGAAATTGATGAATTGCCAGAAAGCGGCTCCCTTTTCAGTGTGCATGCCGCTGATGGGACGCCGATTTTATTGGCTGAAGATTTAAGTGCCGCCACGATTGCTGCATCCGACCATGATTTGCAGGTTCTGCAGGTTCATTAGACCGCTGCGCGATCTCACTCGAATATTCGTTTTACCCTTAATAATTTAAGCAGCGTGAGAAGCAGACGCTTCAGTGAGCACAGAGTAAAGCGCTGACTGTTCGCGTGAGCCGCGCAGTTTATCAAGCGTTTGCGGTTCACGAATGAGCCTTGAAATGCGGGCCAATGCTTTAAGGTGATCGGCTCCAGCAGTTTCCGGTGCCAGCAATAAGAACACCAAGTCAACCGGCTCATCGTCAAGACTGTCAAAGTTAATTGGCTCATCAAGGCGGGCAAACAGACAAACAATATGATCAATGTCATGCAAGCGCCCATGAGGAATGGCAAC
>JANQQH010000239.1 GCA_028285025.1 Hyphomicrobiaceae bacterium
CACTTCGGCCTCAAATGCGCCAGAGGGAACATTGGCCTCCAAAGCTATATTCACCTGAAACAACCTGTCACCGACAATCTTCACACCAGCAGTCCCTGACTTATAAAGGCCTTGGCGTTCCATCAACCGGATGACCGCTTCAGAATATTGTTCCGCCACCTCAACTTTTTCAATATCAATCTTTTTAGAAAGTTGAGAGACCAACGAGTCAAACCCAATGCCCAATTGATCTAGCAAAGAAGCTGGCGCGATGTCCAATAACGGGCGCGAGCTGGCCACAGAATAATAGAGCAGTACATCTTTGACCCGTTTGGGGCCCAAATTCACCCAAACACCAGCCACTCGCTCTTTTTTGCGTGCCACCAAATCTTCAGACGGCCCACGCACCACCACAATCACATCCGGCTTATTGTCCGGCGAGATTTCACCTTCAATGGCGCCGAACAGAAAAATAGTCGCACCAGTAAAATTCCATTCAATTGGCACTTTGTCAGCTGTAAGGTCTGTAATCACCCCATCAGCTCGGCCAGACTCAACCTTGGCAACCAAAATGAAAAACACCGCCAGAAAGCCAAGACTTAAAATTCGCAATGCCTTTTTACTCATAGCCGCCCTCCTAACATCGGAGACAGAGAGTAAAGCTCATCAGGCTGAACCATCAAATCAATAGCCATACGCACACAAACCGCCAGAACCAGAAAACCCAACAGCGCCCGCATTTGCTCGCCCTTTAAATATTGCCCTGCCTGGACCCCAAATTGCGCGCCAATAACCCCGCCAACCATCAACATCAATGCTAAAACGATATCAACCGTCTGGTTGGATGTGGCATGCAAAATCGTGACAAGAGCGGTGACAAAAACAATTTGAAACAAAGAAGTCCCCACCACCACATTGGTGGGAATGCGCAACAAATAGATCATAGCCGGCACAATAATAAACCCCCCACCCACACCCATGAGCGCCACCATCAACCCGACAATCAAGCCAAGCACCAACGCAGGAATAGCGCTAATGTAAAGCTTTGAGCGATGAAACCTCATTTTTAGTGGCAAGCCATGAACCCAATTATGACGCGACGGTTTACGCTTGGGAACAATTGCCTGTGCTTTGCAGCGAATGGCATTCAAGCTTTCCACCAACATCAATCCACCAATAACACCAAGAAACGTCACATAGGCCAGAGAAATCACCAGATCAACCTGCCCGGCTTCGCGCAGCCACTTCATCACCTGCACGCCAAGCACCGCGCCAATCACACCGCCGATTAACAAAATAGTGCCAAGCTTAATATCAACATTGCCGCGCCGCCATTGTGCTAGCGCTCCGGAAATAGAAGAGGCAACAATTTGGTTGGCCCCTG
>JANQQH010000366.1 GCA_028285025.1 Hyphomicrobiaceae bacterium
ATTGCATTGATCAACTTGAGGATATTGCCAGCCAAATTTCCAGTTCTGAGCGCCGGGCCATGCTGGCAGAACGCGAAACCATCGACCGGCTGATCGCCCTTTACCTGGAAACCCAAGAAGGGGCCACATTTAAAGGGCGTATTTCTGGTGTGACTAGATCTGGCCTGTTCATTCGCCTCGATGACACTGGAGCCGATGGCTTCATTCCCATTTCCACTTTGGGCGACGATTATTATGTCCATGATGAAGCAGCCCACGCCCTTGTTGGCGAGCGCACCCATATCACCTATCACATTGGTCAACGTGTGGAAGTGCGATTAATTGAAATCGTACCAACAGCGGGCGCAATTCGTTTTGAAATGCTCTCAGATGGTGTAAAGGGCAAGGCACCCTCTACCAAAAAAGGCAAAAGGGCAAAACGCTCTCCTAGAAAATCGGCTAAGGGAAAAAGAAAACAAAAAAAGGCTGACAAGCTTTGAGTTGGTTTTTCTCATCTATAATAAATTTTTGAACGCTTTATTCAGCACTCACTTTTAACACAGCACCATCCTCATCATTCAACGCACACCAAAGGTAATAAAATATTGAAAGACCCACACCATGGTCTCAAGAACCAAAGAAACAACAACATATCCTTATGTGATTTTTGGGCAAAATAGCAACCAGACGACTCTTTAAAGAGCCAATAAAAAACAGGACATGACCACCAAAATTGTATCACATTTCAATTTTCATAAATTATACATTCATGAAAATTGATAGTTTTTAACTATCAAGTCATCCTTTCTCAAGACCAAAATTTATTCATTATGACCTTGAAGGAAAAATATTTGCACGTAAACTGAAGTTTATAAAAAATAATTATCAACAAAATGCTTCAGGGGAGACAAGTTTTATGCAGTCCAGAACTGCCATAGCAACCAAAACGCGTACATCTTTAGAAGTTGCAACAATCAGTTTTGAAGGCCCCAAATACGAGCAAATTCTTGTACAAATTAAAGCAACAGGCCTTTGTCATTCATTTACCTTTACATTATCTGGAGAAGCCCCTGAAGAGATTTTTCCAGCCATCTTAGGCCCTAAAGCTGCATTTTTTAATGATATCGCTACCGGTGTTACGAAAGTCGAAAAGACATCCAAGTCTTATTGTGCGCTTGTTTGTCAATAGCTGAGCCCTTCTAAGGCAACAACTACACATAAAATTAATAGGTCCTGAGCCAAGAATGCCGCTTTTGTGAATTTGACCTCGATACTGAAACAAATTGATCTAAAGGAATGGACCATTGTTTCAGTCAGCGCCTTACCCCTTAAGATCGCAGCTGACCTAAGTAATTTGTAGCAAAAAATGGGGCAGAAAAGTCATGATCACCCACAGACGTTACATTTACAATCAGGCTGATCATAGCAATTTTTTGATAGCAAACTTGAGGGAATATAATATTGCCGATCATACTTGCGCATTGGAAACATGACTGAAAGTTACAAATAAAGACCAACCCCCAAAGACAAAATAGATAAAAGAAGGTTTATGGAACTAACAAAGCATTTTTACGATCATTGTCAAATACAAAAAAAACAACTTATAATAGCGGACAAGAATAAAAACAACTAATTCAAGTGAGTACGTTGGTACTTAAAAAAATTGCTGTGACACAACAGAAAGGCTAAGGTTTCCATGGATGTAAAAGACTTACGATTAATCATTGCCCTTTCCAAATACGAACATTTTGCCCGCGCCGCAGATGCTTGCAACATTTCCCAACCGGCTTTTTCGACCCGAATAAGAAAATTAGAAGAAGAACTTGGCGTGCCAATTGTTGAACGTGGCCATCGATTTGGCGGCTTTACACATGAAGGTAAAATTGTGCTTAAATGGGCCCGGCGCGTCATTGCCAATTGTGATGGTCTCGTTCAAGACATTGATACCGCTCGCAATGTTCTATCAGGTGAGTTTACTATTGGCGTTGTACCGACAGCATTGCCCTATGTCTCGGTTTTAATTAGTCGTTTTTGTGAGCAACACCCTTTGGTAAAGCCTATAATTATTTCCATGTCGAGCCAAGCCATTCAACGAGGACTTGATGATTTTAGCTTACACGCAGCTATCACCTATCTGGAAAGCGAACCCCTTTCAGGCGTTCAGGGCATTCATTTATATAATGAAAGTTATGTATTTGTTGCCTCCCCACCAATGGTAGACAGCAATTTAACCGACATTACCTGGGAAGAAGCCTCTAAATATCCTTTATGTTTGTTGACCCCAAATATGCAAAATCGCAGGATTATTAATAATGTTTTTCAAAACTTAGACATAGCCCCAACAATTAAAGTGGAAACAAATTCCTTTGCCGTTATTTTAGGACATGTCACGACAGGCAAATATGCTTCTATTTTACCTTTGTTATACCTGTCTTCCTACGGCATGCTTGATGAACTAACTTACATCCATTTAGAAGAACCAGAACTTTACCAAAGCATCGGTCTTATTGTGGCTGACCGCGACCCAATTTTACCAATTACCAAAGAATTTCTAGAGACCTCGCAAGACTTCTTAAAAAAACAAACCACTCCAGCAAAATCTGATCGATTGGATCAATGCATCACCTGATCAGATGGTTGAATTAGTCCTCATATGATTTGGCCAGTAAGCTAGGCCTGTATGAGGATAGCAAAAAACTTTCATTGTTCAAACCTTTGCCGAAACGTTCATCTTGTTCGAGCACGAACTCAGGTAATAGAAAGTTTTAAATTCACATAAATCAAATTGGTTGGTTATTAAAAAGTGAAACTCTACCCTATACCTAAACGGTAAAACGAGAAGTCACACGAGAAGCATGGATCAAACGAAAGCACTTCACATCCATTCAAAGCGCAAACCAAAAGCGTTTTTAAAAGGAAGGCAAACTGAGCCCAAAGCATTAGAGGAAATCAAAACCCTTTTCAGCGGTACTCTTGTGCGCGATCATCTCATTGAATATTTACATAAAATCCAAGACACCTATGGCGGCTTAAGCGCAAGCCATTTAAAAGCCTTGGCTGATGTAATGAAAATTCCGCAAATCGAAGTTTATGAAGTGGCCAGTTTTTATGCGCACTTTGACATCGTTAAAGAAAAAGAGAGTTACCCAGCACCCATAACCGTGCGCGTTTGCAATTCTGTAACCTGCACCATGAAGGGCGCTGAGGAATTATACAAAACCTTAAAAGCACAAACCAACCCCCAAGAAGTTCGCATTCTTCATGCCCCATGTATAGGCCGGTGCGCCCATGCCCCAGCGCTGCATGCAGGCAAACACAGTGTTGACCATGCGACCGTTGACACAACCATAAAAGCCATTGAAGCAAAAAAACAAAACCCGGACATTCCTGATTACAAAACCTATTCCGCTTATCAAAATGAAGGCGGGTATGCTCAATTAAAGGCTTTAAAGACAGGCCAGCTTAATTTTGAAACCATAGTTGAAACTCTAAGCGCAGCAGGTCTGCAAGGCTTAGGCGGCGCCGGATTTCCTGCAGGCAAAAAATGGCAATTTGTAAAAGGGTATGACGCCCCGCGGTTGATGACTGTAAATGGTGATGAAGGTGAACCTGGCACCTTTAAAGACCGTCATTGTTTAGAAACCAACCCACATCAATTTTTAGAAGGGGCACTTATCGCAGCCCATGCCGTTGAAACTGAGCGACTTTATATTTACATGCGCGATGAATACCCCTCCTGTCTTGAAATTTTACGCCGTGAAATTGACGTTCTGGAAACAGAAAAGCTAATCGAGCCTGGGTTTATTGAACTGCGACGCGGGGCCGGCGCCTACATTTGCGGTGAAGAATCCGCGATGATCGAATCAATTGAAGGCAAACG
>JANQQH010000383.1 GCA_028285025.1 Hyphomicrobiaceae bacterium
GTGCGCTGGCAAACGGGCAGGAATGGTGAGTAGGTGGCTTGCCGCTCCCCCCCAAGGGTTGGCAGGATAATCTCCATCACCTTGTCATAGTTGGCCAACATGGTTAGCAAGGTTTGATCAAACATGCCGGATTTATAGCAGTCGGTTGCAGAGAAAAATTCATACTCAAAGCCAAATTGGTCCAAAAAGCTTTGCAGGCGGGCATTGTTATGATGGGCAAAGCTTTCATGGGTTTCAAATGGGTCTGGCACGGCTGTAAGCGGTTTTTCCAGGTGTTGGCTGAGCAGTTCTTTGTTGGGTACATTGTCTGGTACTTTGCGCAAGCCATCCATATCGTCTGAAAAACAGATGAGCCGGGTGGGGATTTCGTTGTTGGTTAAAACTTCAAACGCATGACGCACCATGGAAGTGCGGGCCACTTCTCCAAAGGTGCCGATATGTGGCAGGCCAGAGGGGCCATAACCGGTTTCAAAAATCACTGTTTCAGGGTGTTGTTTTTGATTTTTGAGCCTCTTTACCAGTTTGCGGGCTTCTTCAAACGGCCATGCTTTGCTGTCTTGCGCCAACTGGCTCCAATCGCCATCAGTCATCGGGTCACCAAATACCTTTTGTAAAATTTAAGAATTGGCCCGCACCCTAACGAAAATAGCCTCAAAGAGCAAAGCCTAAAATGCACAAATTTATCCCTTGAAGCGGCAAAGTTCTATGCCCTCTTCACGAACTGAGACGCTTGGGGTAAAACAACAGACAAGTGAACACACAAATCCGTTAGGGAGACAAACAAATGGCCCTTCATCTTTCCACACATCAAGCCTTAATTTACACCATGATCACCATGTCAGGCGTGGACAGAGATATATCTGACACTGAGCTTAATCGCATTGGTTCAATTGTGAAAAATTCACCGGTGTTTGAGGACTTTGAGCTTAATGAGTTGACCAAAGTGGCGTCTTCTTGTGGCTCGGCCCTGGGCGAAGATGATGGGTTGAACCAGGTTTTAACTGCCATTGCCACTGCCGTGCCTGAAAAATTGCGCGAGACAGCCTATGCTTTGGCAGTTGAAGTGGCGATTATTGACCGCAAGGTGGAGCGCGAAGAAATTCGCTTTTTGCAAATGTTAAGAGACCGGTTGGATTTGGATAAACTGATTGTGGCTGCCATTGAGCGCGGGGCACGGGCGCGACATCGGAAGATTTGATGGGTAAATGTTTTTAGCCGTTGTCCATAGCGTCTGGTAAGAAATGTCAGTTTATGATCTCTTTGACACATTTCGCATTGTAAAATTTAATTTTATAAATCTTCAAGAAACGTGTCATTTGGTCTATAAACAAAAGAAAAATCTTTCATGGCGTAAGGTATCACTATGGCCAAACAAGCATTTATCGTTTTTTTCATCATAAGTCTTAGCTGTTCCATCACATCTCCCGCTTTTGCCAAAGGCATTTCCGCTGAAAAAAGTCCTCTTTCCCGCAGTTATAAACCGGGTGATACTTTTAAAGATTGTGATGATTGCCCTGAGATGGTGGTTGTGCCACCAGGAGACTTTATGATGGGGTCCCCAGATTCTGAAGAAAAGCGTTATTACAGTGAAGGTCCGCGTCATAAGGTGACAATTGCGAATAAGTTTGCAGTGGGCAAGTTTGAAATTACACGCGCCCAATTTGCTACCTTTGTCAATGAAACCGGGCATGATATAGGCAAAAAATGTAGAACCTTTGAAGAGAAAAAGTGGAAAGAACGTTTTAACAGATCTTATGAAAATCCAGGGTTTCGTCAAGATGATACGCATCCGGCGGTCTGTGTAAATTGGGATGATGCCAAAGCCTATACACGTTGGTTAAGTCGTAAAACTAAAAAAACATACCGACTTCTTTCTGAAGCAGAATGGGAATATGTTGCCCGCGCCAATGCTATTACGCCGTTTTGGTGGGGAAAATCAATTTCAACTGCCCGCGCCAATTATGATGGCAATTACATCTATAATGGATCGAGAGGACAACATCGCAAAAAGACAGTGTCGGTTGATAGTTTTCAGCCCAATAATTTTGGACTTTATAATGTTCATGGCAATGTTTGGGAGTGGGTGGAGGATTGCTGGCATAAAAATTATCATGGTGCCCCAAAAGACGGTACGATTTGGACGAAAGATGGGGATTGCAAAAGGCGCGTTTTGCGCGGTGGTTCCTGGAATGACAGTCCTGCGATACTGCGCTCAGCAAATCGTGATAGGATTAATTCACGTTATCGAGACAACGATACCGGGTTTCGAGTTTCCAGAACGTTTTAACGTGTGAGCTATCAGAATTAAGCTTGTTGCAGGTGTGCATTTATATGTTCAAGGTTGTTTATGAGCCTATGGATAAGAACGATCTGCTGGTAGGGGTTTTTTTATAAAATTTTCCATGTGCCGATATTGTGTGAAAATACAGCTAATACCTATACCATAGAATGGCCATTCTTAATGATCTTGATCTGGATGAAGTCGTTAATTTGATCAATAAGCTCGTTGGTTAGCAATATTATTCTTTAGGCTACTCTCATGTTATTCTCAAAATTTTCTCATTCTTTTTCGAGTATGTTTTTTTATATTACGTTTAAGTCGCACGTTAATAAAAGCGGTGTCAAAGGAAAGGAACGCGTTGGGAAATGAAATTGAAGTTATTATTAAGTTTGATATTGACGGTGGGGCTTGTTGGTCCTGCTTCTGCTAAGCCGATTTGCGATAAGCTGGGTTTTGCTGGCCTGCTTTCTTCGTGTAACCGTGGTAAACCGATTGAAGTGACCCTTTCTTCTGGGAAACCTTTGGGCAAGGATGTTGTCCTAGAATCGGGTACATATTATAAAATGCTCATCACTGCCGACGGGTCAGCTGAATTGGCGATCAGCGGTGCTGAATTTTTTCGTGCAATATGGATGAATGAGATTGTGATCAATAAGATTGAGGTTCGTCCTATGGCTATTGACTCGATTGAGTTTGATGCAGCTGGTGAGGCAGAAGTTTCATTCATTGCGATTAAGCCGGGAACTTATACTGTTAAAATTCCTGGTACAACGGGTAAGACGCAACAGATTAAAATCAGCATTAAGTAAAGGAGATCCCCCATTATGAAGACTATTATTAAGACCATTTCTATCGCACTGACGGTGCTTTTTCTGGCTGGACCGGCTGTTTCATTGGCGGACGGCCATGGCCACGATCATGACCATGACGAAAAAGTTGATAAAGCCACTGTTGACAAGATCATGGCTATGCTAAAGGACATGAAGTGCGAGATGGATCCTAATGACATCGAAAAGGAAGATGATGGCTATGAGCTTGACGATGTGTTTTGCGAGGGTGGCAAGCAATTTGACATCGAGCTGGATAAGAATTTGAAGGAAACTGGCCGCAGAGCTGAGTAAAGTTTAAACGATGTTGGCAGTCATGGCTGTTAGAACTTTAAGCTTGTGAGAAATTGGGCGGTAAGGTTGTATTGCAAGGACTTTGTCGCCCTTTTTAGCTGGTCAGGAACAAACTTTTGGTTTGTTAAATCAACTATAGGCTTACATTCCCATAAACGGCTAAATTGCGAAACGCTTCTGCGCTGGATTTAGAAAGATCCGGTCCGAGAGGTTTGTCTTTATCCATGGCGCGGATTGCGCCTTGTTTGGTATCGGTTATCATGTTGGTAGCGATTAGGCCAAAGCCTGCTTCATTGTGGGTGGAAACCCCAATGCCAATTTCAGCGCTCCGCACCAAATTATTATTTGCTGTGACATTGCGCATATATTTTCCCCAGCCTATACCAATGCCCGTACCGTCTACCTTTTCAATTACATTGCCTGTAACCATGGTGTCTGCTTCTACCGCAATGCCAATGCCAGGTACGCCTTTGCGTTTGTTTATATTACGGATCAGATTGCCGGTGGCGGTCGCCAATCTGCCACCTTCATTGAAGTTGGTAATGGAAATACCGACATGGGCATTATCTACAACATTGTTGCAAATTACGGCTCCTTCAAATTTAAACTCAGAATAAAGTGCTACTTCGCCCAGATTGGTGCATGAATTATTGACAATCTGCATATTATCCCCGCCATTGTTGCGCACTGCAGAGAAGGTGCAGTCGTCAATTGCATTGTTAGAGACCACAACAGAGCCGGCGCGAAACACATTCACCCCATTGCCATTTTGGCCTGTGCCGCCTGCTTTAGCCGCAATGCGCTCAATTCGGTTGTTAGCCACAAGGGAGCCATCATAGCCCTTTTGTGAACGCCAGATTAAAATGCCGTTATTGTCACAATCAAACACGTGGTTTTGCAAGACTTCTAGGCCTTTGCTATCAAGGGCAAAAATGCCGGTAACATTACAGTTAGACACTCGGCAAGATACTATTTGGCCTGAGGATTGGCGCAAAGAAAAGCCGTTAAAGGCGCTGTTTTTTACCACACAATCTTGCACAGAAAAATTATTAACTCGGTCAAGTGCAATGAGTGCATTTAATTCTTCGAGGGAAAATGCTTTCATGGTTCCGTCAATTTCTAAATTTTTTAAGCTGACATTTTGCACATTAATGCCAACCAAAAAACCAGCGCCACCGGCAAATTTTAATTTGGTTGCCCCAGCCACACCTTCAAGATGCAAGTTTGAGGGTAATGACAATGGTCCGCTGACAAAGGTTCCCCCAGGCAAGAATAGGCGTTTACCTTGTTTACTGGCTTTGTCTATTGCTGCTTGAAGAGCTTTGGTTTGGTCAAGTTTTGCATCGGGTTTTAACCCAAAATCAGCAAGATTTAGGAGGCTATCGGAAGGGGCTTTGGCATCTGCCTTTGTTGGGGTTGCCGCTATAGTTGCGCCTGCAATTAGGGGAGATGCCCCAATTAATAGATCTCGTCTATTTAGTTTCATTTGAGCTTTATCCCCTTGAATTAGCTGAAAATTGGACAGAAAAGCACTAAAAAACGTAATTTAATGGCTGATTTGATCAGTTAAAAGTGTTTTTTAACCATTTTAAGAAAGATTTACGGTTCTATTATAAGTAAGAATAATGGTTCCTATCTAAAAAAATATTTTTATTTACAGGGTCGGTGCATAAAATTAGCAGGTTTGCTCAAGCTAAGAGATATTTATGGAAAAAGATGTACCTGATAGGCAGCAATTAATTAAGAAGCTAAAACTCTTTGAAGCCATTGTGAACCGGTCTCAAGATGGCATAGTTGTTTTTAATCACCTGTTTGAAGTTATTTTTGCTAATAAAACCGCAGGGCATATTTTAAGGGTTGAACCGGCAAAATTGCGGGGCAAATCGCTATCAGACTTCATCCCTCAATCTGTTCGTTCAAAACATGAAAAATTAGCCAGTTTATTCAGCTATTCAGATCAAAATAGGCAGGAGTTATATGATTGGCGAGGTATTCAATGTTGTAGAGCTGATGGGTCTTTATTTCCAGCAAAAATAACGGTTGATAAGTTCATAATCTCTGGCGCGCACATTTTTATTGTTTCTTTAGCGGATATGACTGACATCAATAATGTGGCGCGAGAAAAATGGGAAGCGGAGATCAATCATTTTCATGTGGAGCAGCAAAAAAAATACGCTGTTGGCACGCTTCATAAAAATATAGATCAATCGATCACTCGTATTGCCAAATCTGCGCAAACGATCAGAGATAATGTTGATATTAAGCCCGTTAAAGAAGCTATGGGCGGCATCATGAAGAATGCTTTTGCGGCTTTAAGTCTTAGCCAGCGAGCTATTTTCATTTCTCAAATTACCAAAAATGAAAGTGAATTAAATCTAGTTGATAAATCTTTGTATGGTTCGTTTGAACGTATTCGATCTATCATTGAAGACATCGTTGCGAACAAAGAAATCAAAATTGCTTGGGATATTCCTGGCAACACCAAAGATTACAAAGTTAAGAAGTGCCAGATTCTGGAGCAGATTTTTTATAATATTATTGAAGACAGTTTGAATGGTCTTGAAAATAATGAAATTACGGTTCAGCTTTCTCAAATTGGGGAAACGGAGAAAGGTAAGATCAATCTGGAGTTTTATTGTCGTAATTCGAGATATGGGATTGCGCAACCTATTATGGATCAGGTTTTATCTGCTCCCAGCGTTGCTGAACTGCCTAAGAAAAATAATTTAAAATATGACGGTATGTGTTTGCGCCTTGCCAGACATCTTATAGAACAGTTTGGTGGTAATATGCGTGTGGTAAGCCATCCAGTAGTGGGAACGGAAGTTTTTGTTAAATTGTCAGTTGCTGCACAAGGGGTGACAAAAAAGGATCAGGATGAAGTTAAGGAGCTTGATACTGTTTCAGCCGATAAAGAAGATACCAAGCGTTTGCAAGTTCCTGGTGAGGATAAACAAAAGATTTTGGCAATGAGACGTAAGGCAAGTTAAACCGGCCAAGATTCTCAATTTCTATTTTATCGTAGGTTGATTTTCAAGAATTTATCCTTTTGGCGTGGCTGTAAAAATTTTTTGAGCGGCAAGGCTGGGTGTTAAACTTCCCTCACGCACATCTTGCTCGCAATGGGCTATAAGCTTGACTAGCATATCATCTTCTTTCAGTGCCGAGAGCAATTGATGTTCGACCATTTCATGCATCCATTTAACAGCTTGGTTGGCTCGCTTTTCTTGCCATTCTCCTGACTTTGATAAAGTTTGGAAATGATCAAGAATGGTTTGCCATAAGCGGTCAAGCCCTTGGCCTGTTAAGCCTGAAATGGTGAGCACTGGGGGTGACCAGTTTGGGCTTTGCGGTGTTAAAATGTGCAGGGCGGCGCGGTATTGGCTGGCTGCTTGATTTGCTCTTATCTCATTATCTCCGTCAGCTTTGTTTACACAAATCATGTCAGCAATTTCTAGCACGCCTTTTTTAATGCCTTGTAGTTCATCTCCTGCGCCTGGCAACATAAGGCAAACAAAAAAGTCGACCATTTCACTAACAGCTGTTTCAGATTGGCCGACGCCAACTGTTTCTACCAAAATCACATCAAAGCCGGCTGCTTCACATAGGGCCATGGTTTCGCGTGTTTTTTTTGTTACCCCGCCTAACGTGCCTGAGGTTGGCGATGGGCGGATAAAGGCGTTTGGATCGACGCTTAAATTTTGCATTCTTGTCTTATCGCCAAGGATCGAGCCGCCAGAGCGAGAGGAGCTGGGATCAACCGCTAAGACAGCAACCCGTTTGCCTAATTTTGTTAGAAACAGGCCTAAACTTTCAATCATGGTTGATTTGCCCACGCCCGGGACACCGGTAATCCCAATGCGCTGGGCATTGCCAGTGTGGGGCAAAAGGGCAAGCAGCAAATCTTGTGCCTGTCGTTGATGATCAGGGTGAGAACTTTCAATAAGGGTGATGGCCCTGGCCAGCAGGGCGCGATCACCTTGTAAAATACCGGTTTGTAAACTTTCAATTGAAGGAAGGGATCGTTGCATCTTAATAATTATTTCCGCTTAAAAAGTCTTTGTCATATATGTTTCATGCAAGCCATGCCACACTACCTGATTAGAGAGTGCGCGCAACAATAATAATTTATACCAACAAGCCCTTTTAATTTTGCCGTAAACACAATACATAAAGGGTTAAAAGATCTAATAAAATTTGATGTTGAGACCTCTTATGATCACAATAGATGAAGAAAAAATACGCAAAAGTGCAACCAGTCGCGGCGCTTATGGGCTGCTTTCCTCCATTTCATTTTTAGAAAGTGCGATTTTACCGCTACCGGTTGATGCGGTCTCTATCCCTATGATGATCGGGGCCCCTTCAAAAGCTTTTCGCGTGGCTAATGTTGCCTTAATCACTTCAGTGCTAGGTGGTTTGCTTGGCTATATGATTGGTTATTTGTTTTTTGAAGGTTTTGGTGACAAGATCATCACCTATTATGGTTTAACAGAGCAATTTAAGGATTTTGAGAACACAGCCAAACAAGATTGGTGGAAAGCAGCCAGCGCCATTTTTATTGCAGCTATCACGCCGATCCCCTTTAAATTGGTTTGTATTGGGTCTGGGTTTTTAAACATTAGT
>JANQQH010000399.1 GCA_028285025.1 Hyphomicrobiaceae bacterium
AACATCCGCCGTGATGAGCAAGCCCAAGCCAAAGTGGATGGCGTCATTCAAATGGACTGGGCGCATAAATCGACTGATAATGAGCTCACCCCGCATGCAGACGAGCAAGACGAAAAACCACGCCGCCGGCGTCGGCGTCGTCGGGGCGGGCAAAATGCACGCCGGACCAAAGACGCGCAAGATCAAACACAAGACATTGATGATCAACAAGATTTATCTGAGCAAGAGGCTGATCCACAAACGGTTGAGCATACTGATGAGGCTGCCACTGAAGACGGGGAAGACAGAAAACGTCGCCCTCGCCGCCGCGGACGGCGTGGTGGGCGCCGGCGTGGGCAAAACCGGGCTGATAAGACCCAGCAAGAGGATAGTGACACACAAGAAGATAACGCACTAGAGGAAAAAGTTGCTGTTGTTGGTGAGGTTGCTGTGTCTGATGTTGATGGATCAACCTATGAAACTGAAACCAAAGATACAACCTCTAAAGAGAGCGAAACGAGTAAAGACAAACGGTCAAGATATCCGCGTCGCAGGCAGCACTCTGGTGCAAAACGGCGCCAAGAGACCTCATCTAAGGAAAAGAACGGCGCTTCTGAACGGGAGCGGTCTGACACCGATAAGGTAGATACTCATGTTGGTGAAACACTGACCGGAGACAAACAGACTGTGCGTGCTCAGGAGACGTCTGGCCCTGAGAAAGTAGACCCAGTCAGTATTGTTGCCTCTAATCAAGACAGTGATGGCACAAATTTGCCGCCGCGGCGTGGCTGGTGGCAAAAACGCAGCGGTTAATCAACCTTTTTGCCTTCTTACCTCTTTGGCTTTGCGTAAAATGCAAAGCCAAAGAGGCAGTATTGTGTACGTTTAAAGTTGCGCGATCATTTTTTCTGCCAGTTCAAGGCGCTCTTGACCAACTTGGTTTGCTGTGACCTGCCGCAATTGAGCTAATTTAGACTGTGCCTTTTTGGGGGTGTGCCCCATTAACCGCAAAAGGCTATAGACGAAAAAACCTGTGCGGTGGATCCCGGCTGAGCAATGAAAATACACCTGAGGATTGGGCTCATCTTTTATTTTTTGCAATAGGGTCTGCATCTGCCCGGCTAAATCAACTTGAGACAACAGCTCTAACTTGCCCCCCTCAATTGGCAACCAGACCCATTCACACCCTATTTTTTTACAAAATTTGCCGATCAATGGGGCCCCTTCGCGTTTGCTTAAAAGTGTACAACAATGGGTGAGGTTCAAATCCTGCAAACGCTTTAAGGACTTCTTGCCTGGGCGGGGCCCCAAAAATAAATCTATCTTTTGATCCTCAAACACAAAATGCCTGCGTTATTTTTATGATAATGGTTTTTCTTTTAGTCGCTTTACAGCTTCGACAATCTCTTGTTTAGGCCCAGCATATGAAAACCGCATCATGAAACGTCCATTGGCCTCATCAAAATCTAGCCCTGGACAAGCAGCAATGCCATGGGTTTCCAGTAAGCTTTGTGAAAAGGCCAGGCTGTCATCTGTAAAATCGCTCATATCGGCATAAATGTAAAAGGCGCCATCTGCCGGGGCCATGCGCTTGATACCAACTTCCATTAATCCATTTTGCAAAATTTCTCTATTGGTTTGATAGCAGGCCTTAATGTCCTCTAGCTCATCTTTGGCCTCAAAGGCGGCAATGGCTGCTATTTGTGAAAGACAAGGAGGCGATATAAACAAGTTCTGGCTGAGTTTTTCAATCGTGCGCACCACGTGAGGGGGCACAACCATCCAACCAATGCGCCAGCCTGTCATGGAGTAATATTTAGAAAAGCTGTTTAACACAATTGTTGCCTCATTAAAGCCAGCTAGTGTCATCTCCTGTTGGTCGTAGACCAGACCATGATAAATCTCGTCCATGATAAACCAAACGTTGTTGGCTTTGGTCAGCTGGGCGATTTCACGTATCAAGGCGTCTTCCATCACCACCCCGGTTGGGTTTGATGGACTGGCCAGCAACAAAGCTTTTATTTTGTGCTTATGGATGGCTTGTTCAATGTGAGCGATTTCAGGTTGCCAGTTATTTTCAAAGCCTAGGGACAAAAAATGAGGCTCTACATCCAACGATTTTAATATTTCTCGATAACATGGATAGCCTGGTTGGGGCACCGCTACTTTGTCACCTGCATCTAGTGTGGCCAAAAATGCCAAGACAAATCCAGCGGATGAACCTGTGGTAATGACAACATGTTCTGGGTCAATTGTAACGCCATAGTCTTGCTTGTAATGCTTTGCAATGCGTTCACGCAAAGCGGGGAGGCCTAAAGCCTCCGTGTAGCCTAGGATCTGGTCATCAAGTGCTTGTTTGGCGCTTTGGCGTACTTTGAGGGGTGCTGGTGTTCCTGGTTGGCCAACTTCCATATGGCAGATTGCCTCCCCTGCGCGTGATTTTGCCTTGGCTTTGGCCATTACATCCATGGCTAAAAAAGCAGCAATATCACCGCGTTTGGAAAAAGATGACATAAAAGTGCTCTTTCTTTAAAAGTCTTCACTAATTTGCGTCGTTTTCAGCACAGATTTGTGAAAACCACCACAATCGCCTTCTTCTGGTCAAGAAATCAACCTAAGTGTAATATGTCCTTCTCTCGCAAAAGATTTATGAATGAATTCAGATTGATAATATTGGCTACGCCATTATCGTTGTCAGCTATAAGTTGATCACAAAATTTTTAAAATAAATGTTTAATAAATCCATTAGACTATGCTTTGTTGAACATCAATGACGTTGCAACCTTAACTGACTTTTTTGCTTTAACATTTAAGATAAAGATATGCATTTAAAATATCCTGTTAAGCTCATTCTACAAAGCAAGCCGTTTAGCGTTTTTTCTGGTTTTCGTCATTTTAAAAATCGTGTCCAGCCACCCATTTTAGGACTTGTCTTTTTGCTGTGCATGTCCCTTTCTTTTACATCGCCTGCTAAAGCAGTTGGTTTAATTCGTGATGCAGAAACCGAAAATCTCATACGTGATTACAGTCGTCCTATTTTAAGGGCTGCGGGCCTAAGTTCACAAAATATTGCCATTCACATTATTGGCTCCAAAACATTTAACGCTTTTGTTGTTGATGGGCGCAACATGTTTCTTCATATGGGCGCTATTATGCAGGCGCAAACACCCAATCAGCTTATTGGCGTGATTGCCCATGAAGCGGGCCATATTGCTGGTGGGCACTTGTCTCGCTTACGCGCCCACGCTGCAAGAGCGCAAACACTTGATTTGATGCTTAAAATTCTTGGCGGGGCATTGCTTATTGCAGGCGGGGCTGGTGGCGGGGCTGATTTAGGCAAGGCTGGACAAGGCATTTTTGTCGGTAGCTCGCAACAAACGATGCGCTCCATTAATCGCTATCGCCAATCTGAAGAATATGCTGCTGACCAAGCCGGGTTTGCCTATCTAACACGGACAAAACAATCAGCCAAAGGCATGTTGGAAACGTTTGAATATTTTGCCAGTCAAGCGATTGGCTCTTTGAAATATTCAGACCCTTATGTGCTCAGCCACCCTTTACCGCGCCAACGCATCAGCCAACTGCGTGCCAAAGCTGAGCGTAGTCCCTATTTTCATAAAAAAGACAGCCCTGCCCTACAAATGCGCCATAACATGGTGCGCGCCAAGCTGGTGGCTTTTACCACCAACCCGGTCAATGTGTTTAACAAATATTCGCAAAGCAATACATTACCAGCGCGCTATGCTATAACCATAGCGACTTTTCGCTCTGAAGGGTTGAAACCTTTTTTGCCAAAGGTCAAT
>JANQQH010000403.1 GCA_028285025.1 Hyphomicrobiaceae bacterium
ACCCATTTCCAAAAAACCGGATGGACAATTCATCGTCGATATTAATGATCGCCCAATTGCTAAATTCACAGAAACTTTGCCCAATGGGGTGACCTATACTGTGCTGGACCAGGTCCCACATAACAGCCGTAGCTTTACAGATAACACCGAAGAATATGTCGTACCAAAAGGGCACTATTTCATGATGGGTGACAACCGCGACAATTCATCTGATAGCCGTGACCCTGATGTTAGTTTCGTGCCCTATGAAAACTTAGTCGGCAAAGCGCAAATTATTTTCTTTTCAAAAGGGCACAGCTACGATCCTGAAGCCGGGTTGTTTAATGTGCGTTGGGCGCGCCTTTTTAACCTTGTTAAATAGGCCTCATGGCGGTGAGCAATCTTGATCTCAAGCAATTGGAAGACAAGCTGAACATTTGTTTTCAAGACCGCTCACTTTTACGCACAGCCCTCACACACGCCAGCACTCAAACTTCCAAACAGAGCAAAGAAAATGACAATGAACGTTTGGAGTTTTTAGGCGACAGGGTGCTCGGGCTCTCCATCTGCTCACAAGTCATGGCCCTGTTTCCCAAAGCGCGCGAAGGCGAACTGGCCCGGCGTTACAATCAATTGGTCAAACGCCAAATGTGCGCTAAGATTGCCCGTGATATCGATCTGGGCCAATTCCTCATTTTAAGTGCAGGCGAGGCACGCTCTGGCGGCCGGGAAAAAACAACCATTCTCGCCAATGCCATTGAAGCTTTGCTCGGCGCAGTGTTTCTCGATCAAGGCTATGAGACAAGCCACGAGCTAGTTGCAAAACTATGGCAACCCTATTTGCAAGCCGATGAAGACGGGCTCACAGACGCCAAAACCGCTTTGCAAGAATGGGCCCAAGGCCAAGGATATGATTTGCCTACCTATGAAGCGGTCGATCGCTCGGGGCCTGATCACAAACCTGTTTTTGTCACCAAAGTGTCTGTCAAAGGGGTCGGGCAAGGCAAGGGGCAAGGCGCCTCCAAGCGCATAGCCGAACAATTGGCCGCAAAAGACCTGCTAGAACAACAAAAGATCTGGGACAAACCTGCAAAATGATAGATAATAATGACCAAAAAAGATGCGGATTTGTCGCCATTATCGGCGCACCTAACGCTGGCAAATCAACCTTAACCAATCAACTGGTTGGCACCAAGGTTTCTATTGTCACCCGCAAAGTCCAAACCACCCGGGCGCGCATTCGCGGCATTGCCATTTTTGATCAAACCCAAATCATCTTTGTTGACACGCCAGGCATTTTCGCCCCCAAAAAGCGACTAGATCGCGCCATGGTCCAGGCCGCCTGGGGCGGGGCAGGTGACGCTGACATCGTTGTCCTATTGGTCGATGCGCAAAAAGGCTTGAGCGATGATGTCAAAGCCATATTAAAAAAACTTAAAGACACCTCCTATCATCTCGTGCTCGCCGTCAATAAGATTGACCTTGTAGAGCGTTCCGCGCTCCTTGCGCTAACCGAACAACTCACCCACGATGTTGATTTCCAACAAGTGTTTTATATTTCAGCCACCAATGGCGATGGTACAAAAGATTTGGTCTCTCATTTACAAGCCCATTTGCCATATGGCCCCTGGCTTTATCCTCAAGACCAACTCACCGACGCCCCCATGCGCCATACCGCAGCAGAGGTCACGCGCGAAAAACTCTATCTGCGCCTGCATGATGAACTGCCCTATGCAACCACGGTTGAAACAGTTGACTGGCAACAAAAACCAGATGGCTCTATTCGCGTTGAACAGGTGATTTATGTTGAGCGCTCCAGCCAAAAGAAAATCGTGTTGGGCAAAAACGGTGCAGCGGTTAAAGCCATTTCCATGGCGTCTCGCAAAGAGCTGTCAGAAATTTTAGACACAAAAATTCATCTGTTTTTATTTGTCAAAGTACGCGAGCGCTGGGGCGATGACCCAGAACGCTTCTCTCAAATGGGCCTAGATTACCCAATAGACTAATCCTTAACGATAGACTTGAGCTTCGCCTTAATTTCCATGGTTAGACTTTGGCATTTTAAATCCCCTTGTCAAGGGTCGAGCCAAGCGCGAGCGCCCTTGACAAGGGGATTTAAAATGCCAAAGTCTAACCATGGAAATTAAGGCGTTTCGCGGTCTTGCAAGAGACGAAAAGAAATATACAAAAAGGGGTTAGCCATGGAATGGGCCGATGAAGGCATCGTCATTGCAACGCGCCCTCATGGTGAAACAAGCGCTGTTTGTGAACTGTTCACCAAGCACCATGGGCGCCATTTAGGCCTTGTGCGTGGGGGCCGCTCCAAACGCATGCGCCCGATTTGCCAAATCGGCAATGTGGTCAGCGCCGCCTGGCGTGCCCGGCTAGATGAGCACTTAGGCCACTTCACCCTCGAACTAGAAGACCCCGCCGCCAGCCGTTTTTTTGATGAACCCATGACCTTAGCCGGTCTTGGAACGCTGTGTGCACATTTGAACCTATTTGCAGAGCGTGACCCCCATCAAGGGCTCTATCAAGGGGCCAAGTTGATCTTGTCTCACTTGCCGGAAAAAGACATATGGCCAGGCTTACTGGTGCGCTTTGAACTTGAGGTGCTCACCGAATTAGGTGTGGGGCTTGATTTAAGCCGCTGTGCTGCCACAGGCACCAGCAGTGATTTAATCTACGTCTCGCCCAAGTCAGGCCGTGCCGTTTCAAGCCAAGCAGGTGAGCCATATAAAGATAAACTTTTGGCACTGCCTGCTTTTCTGCTAGAGGAAAGCCAAGCGGTATCTTTTGATGACTTGCTCAATGGGTTTGCTCTAACAGGATATTTTTTTGAAAAGCACTTTTGGTCAAGCAATCCTGATAAGCTAGGCGGCACAATGCAACCCCAAGCCAGACAACAATTTATAAAATTGTTTCAAAGGTTATCAGGCAATGAATAAGCTTTAATCATCTGTGCCAATTCAGTATTGGCTGAAATATTATACGCACTGCCCATGCGCTCTGGCAGTTGCCAATGCCACAAATTAACACTTGTGAGCCAAGGGTCTTGAGTTTTCAAAATGTTAAACAAAGCTCTGTAAGCGGTGAGCTGTTCATTTGGGTCGTTAATCTCAGAAGGAGATTGTTGCCAAGGCCGCGCCGTTGTTTGATCAAAGCGTGTAAGGCCAAATTCACTTAATGCCAGCGGGCGTTTTTGTAAATTTGCAAACCGTTCTAATTGGGCCAGCTGGCGTGACAAATTGTTTTCTATCACGGTTTGAGGCGGGCGCCCAATGCCCCGCGCCGTCTCATGATCTGTAAGGGGAAAATAAGCGTTAATGCCAATTTGGTCCAATTGGCGCCAAAAGGGAACCGTCAAATATTCTTCCCAGTGAGCCGCATAGCTTAAGTTCATAGACGAATGAGCGCTGTTTTGGATTTTCGTTCGCAATTCAAAAATCAATTGCTCCCAATGTCCTCTAGCAGCACTGTTATGAGTTAAGCTCGCCAATTCAGAGCCTACATAAAAATAAGGGGTTTGGGCGGCAAGGCTTATGTCTACAAGCTCAAGCAGAAGGGCCGTATATTGTTGAAAAAAGTTTTTCAATGTCACCCCAAAAAAATTTAAATACCCACGCCAAACGGTGCCAATGGTTTTGTTGTTATCAATTTCCAACATAGGATAAAGGCTGGCTTGAATGTTATAAGATTTGGCAGCCTCTAAGCCATGAGCCAAAAAATCAACATTGGGCGCTGTAAGGGTTTCTTGATATTGACTACGGTTAGAAATTTTACCAGTAACCGGATCAACAAAACGATAAGTCAAGATAAGGCATTGGCCAAGCTGGTGCTCTGCCAGTTGTGAAAAAATCTGTTCCCAAAATCCCTTAGCTAGTAAGCTTCCCTGGTGCCAAAGCGGCAAATGAACGGCAAGGGAGGGAAATTTGGAAGGGGGCGCAGCCTGAACAATAGCGCCGTGTGGCAAAGCGCACAAAGCCAAGCCAGCGGCCCCGCCTTTTAAAAATTCTCTGCGCACCAATTGGTTGATCATTATTTTGCCTGATATAAAATTCAACAGGAAGGATTATAGCAAACCTTATTACCAAAGGGGGGCGTTTTTTCCGTTAGTAAATATGTCTTTGCGGGCATGCACTTGATAGGCGCAGCAAGCAGGCTACAACTATGAGCAGCCCGGTTGAAATCGATCTTGGGCAGGTTGCCATGAAGTTTTCATTTATTCGCCAAAGCAGTGTTGACATAAT
>JANQQH010000406.1 GCA_028285025.1 Hyphomicrobiaceae bacterium
GATCAAGGGCTTTATAAAATCCCACCCTGTTGGGCAGGCCTGTTAATTTATCATGTTGAGATAAAAAGCTAATTTCTTGTTGCGCGCGCAAGCTTTCACGCAATTGATTCCAAACCAGATACAAAACCAAAAACACAACAGGCAGCCCAGCTATTGTAGTTAGAGAAACAGCATTAGTGACCGCACTGGCCATTTTTTCACCAGCGCCTGTCTGTAACGCTTCAAGCATAACAACAGCCACAACTTCGTTATTTTCAGTCAAAGGAATAAAATGGCGGGTATAAACAGCGTCTTGTTTTTCCCGGTATGAATAAAGATATTTAGCTTTAATAAAGACATTTTGAACAGAAGAAACAATTGCATAAGACGTACTGTAAAGCTTACGTAAATCAGGCTGGTCATATATTTTCTGCGGGAAATAAACCTGCCCAGTGGGTAAGAAAATGGCGTAATTATTAAGCTGATTTAAATAAGCGTCAGAATTGATTTTCTTTTCAAAAAATTCTTTTAATTTTGGGGCGCCCACGAGTGGTTGCGGTGCAAAAACAGGCAGTTGTCTTGCATTCTTTTTCCCATTCATAGTCTCGCTAAGTGTTCTCAGCGCCGTGTTTAAAGAATGGTCATCAACGATTTCTGTTGTTCGAGAATTTAAAGTGACAAAAGAATTCTGATTATCAGAAAAAAATTCTTTTTTAATCCGATGGGCAGCATCCAAAGACAAGGATTGAGCATCATCCAACAACAACCTATCAACAAACACATGATTGATCGTTAAAATGGCAAATAGGGTTAAACTCAACAGCGACCCTATTATGGCAATTGTCATGCTATTTATTTGTCTAAAAAACGAATATAACATTCTACTGGCACTCAGAATATCACCTGATAAAACTTAAAAATCTTTCTTACCTTATACATCAAGGGGATTAACAAATTGGTACCAAGACGTATTCTGACGAACTTTTTTTTCAATAATTGCAACTTATGTTTAAGGATCAATAAGGCCGCAGGAGGTAAGATAATTTATAGGTTTTCAAGCCCTTAAGAAGGCTTGAATAGGAAAGATGAGCCCTGGATGCTTTTGTTTTCCCCATCTTTTCCCAAAATAAAGGAAGGTACCAAAATCAATTATTTATCTGACTCTAAACAAACGGTAAAACAAAAAAGAGGCATTAGATATATTGTTCCTCTCGTGATTTTAAACACATATTCAGATCTAAGCGGATCTGCAAACCTCTAAACGCCAAACAAGGAGCCTTTTTTCGCAATGCGTTTTCCCCCTGCATTACTTGATGAAATTCGCGCACGGCTCTGTGTGAGCCAATTGGTTGGGCGCAAAGTAAAATTAAAGCGGGCGGGGCGCGAATATGTTGGGCTTTCACCTTTCAAACAAGAAAAAACCCCCTCATTTACTGTCAACGACCAAAAGGGTTTTTACCATTGTTTTGCCAGCGGTGAGCATGGCGATATTTTTACCTTTTTAATGAAAACAGAAGGATTGTCGTTTCCTGAAAGCGTGGAGCGCCTGGCCAATGAAACGGGCGTGCCCATGCCCAAATCAACGCCTGAGGCGGTTGAGCGTGCTGAAATAAACGACCGGTTGCGTGAAATTACCGAACAGGCAGCCCAGTTTTTTTCCG
>JANQQH010000413.1 GCA_028285025.1 Hyphomicrobiaceae bacterium
GGCTTTTTATAAACTGTGCTGGAAACCTGCCGGTTGCCCGCAATGGCGCGAATGGGCGAGACATCTCTTAAAGAGCGCATCACAGTGCTCTCTGTTTCATCTGGCACCAAATAGCCGCCATCTGCGTCAGAGCCAACAGACAAAGCTTTTTGTTCAAAAGCGGTCAGGTCTGCCGTCTCACCAGAGCGCACATAACGCTCAAAAGCAGATTTGTGCTCAATTGCCAAGGCAGTTTGCCCAGCCCCTTCCTGGTTAGAATAAGAAAGGGAAGGTCGGCGCGATTTTAAAAGAATATGATCCATTTTTTGCTGGCCTTCTGCCACAGCTTGGTTCAGCCGTTCCAGCTTTTCTTGGGTCACCACATCAACACTCATCTTGCCCTCTAACTGGGCAAGGCGCTGATCATTGGTCTGCTTAAAGTCTTCAAAAGCATGCATAAAATCATCAAACGCGGTTTGCACTTCCGGCTCATAGCCTGTGCTTTCCACCTTTGTTTCATAAGAGATTGGGGGGGTATTTTTCGTCATTTAGTCCTCATGATTGAGTTAAATAGTGGGTGGCCTGGCGCAAACGTTTCACCAGGTTGGTTTTGTCAAGGCACTTTTCTTCAACATCGCGTTTGAGGAGCAGTGATTTAAACCCTTGGGCAATCGCCGTTTGGGCTTGGCGGCGCGTAAAGCCGGCATCTCGCATCAGCCAGCGCTCAAAATCTCGAATGGTTGGCAGTCCATTGGCTGCAGGTAAAGTTTTCACCATCTGGGCCCGCGCATCTGGGTGCATGGGGAACGTCACAATGGAAATTTCATAAAGATCAACTTCCAACAATTGACGCACAGCTCCATTTTTCAATTTGCGCGAACGAACGGTCTTAAACCCGATCGAGAGCCCATCAAGCGCTCCTTTTTGCATTAAGGTCAGCACATCTTTGGCCCGGGCAATCTCAGGCAGCAATTTGCCCTTCACATAAAGCCCTTTATGATCCTCTTTGATTTCCTCCCACACCCCGATCGGGTCACTCGGGTTGTGCTGATAAAGCAATTTGATGGCCAATGGGGGCGTGCGCTTTAAACAATTGTGAAACGCGCCTTTAACGACACTGTCACGCCCCAAATCAACCGTATCAAACAAGCTGGCATACCCTGCAAACACGCCTTCATCACTGACTTCTTGCAAAGCAACAGGGGCATATTTTAATTCTCGTTCAGCAAAATCTTGATGGGATATCATAAGCAGATTGAAACTCTCACCTTGCAACAAACAAACTTGGAACTAATCAACGAACGCTTTCATCTAATCGATCACCACCCTCAATGGGCGGATAACCAATCAGCGCACGTTTCTCATTGATGCTTAAAAACTGTGCCCGCTCTGCCCGCGCCCAAACCGTTTCACGTTCCGGGGCCAGAGCAACCACATCATCCGTTGCCAATTTTAACTTTAACGACGAACCAAAAGAAGGAGCCAACCAATTGCTCAAGCTTTTGGCTGTCTTTTCAGCCAAAGGCAAAATCGTTTGCCGCCAAAAAGAACGGTTGGCTTCGGCATAATTTGAATAGGTATTGTCCCCCGGTATGCCCAGCAACATCGGCGGCACACCAAGAGCCAAGGCGATTTCCCTGGCCGCAACATATTTGGCTTCAATAAAGTCCATATCACGCGGGGAAAGCCCCATATTTTTCCAATCAAGCCCCCCTTCCAGCAACAAAGGCTTGCCCGCATTGCCCGCCCCTTCAAAATTGGATGCCAGCTCTTCACGCAACCGCTCATATTGTTCAGTTGTCAAATGCCCATCTTTGGCGGTGTAAACCAAAGCCCCTGAAGGCCGGGCAGAATTATCAAGCAGCGCTTTGTTCCATTTAGAGGCCGCATTGTGAATATCAATCGCGGTCGCTGCTGCTTCAATCGGGCTCATCCCATAATGGTCATTGGTAGGGTGAAACAAAGCCTGGTGCAAAACAGGCGATTGGATATCATGTGAAGGCACCTCATAAAGCACCTTTCGCCCCTCCACCCCATACTCATAAGCTTGCGGCCACCCATCTTTACCCGGCACCACTTTCATGCGATCTGGGCGCAGCACATAAAGCTCGCGGGGACGCCCTTCTATTTGCACCACTTCCATATACGTATTGCCCGCAACCAACAGATAGCCATACCATTCTTCTAACAGTTCTGGCCCACATTGCTTGCTGTTTGGCCGGTTGAGCAGGGCAAGCAATGGGTGGTCATCAAACTCTTGCCCCTGCTCCACCACGCGCAGCGGAATGGAGGCAGACGCCTCTGCAATCATACGCACACAGCGATAGCAAATGGCATTTTGCCCAAACCCTTCATTGGCAAAAGCGGTGTAATTACGCGGCGTCCATTGAGCTTGACCAAGTTTATGCAAACTAATCAGCGGCTTGGCTTGGCTCGCTTTCACCTCTGGCTCTACGGCGCTAACCTTGGTAGGCCAAAGGCGCGCAAAGGCAGCTTTGAAGGAGTGCTTTTGTTCACTTGCCATGCAGGTGTCCTTAATACTGTAATTTTTAAATATATTTTTTAAGGGTTCAAAACCGGCGCAAGCGGGGCTTGCCGTGAGAGGCCAGCATCAAATCCGTCAACGCCCAAACAAGCGCATCCAACCGGTCCGGGCTTGCCCCAGATGAAAGGCCGCCCGGGCCAAAGTCACACATTTGATCTTCCAGTTCAGGCAATGTCCCGACATGGCAAACCCGCCCCTGTTCATAAAGGGCCGCAACTGGTTCAGCTCGGAGCCATTTTCCGCGCTTGGCATGAACCTTGGTTATAGGAATAGACCGGTCAACCTGGCGCAAAACAAGTTCCACCAAATCACCGCCCTGGTTCACCTCCGCAATAATCCGATCAGCCTCTAACTCATGAAAGAGCGTCACAGCCCGCCGCGCCCATTTTAACGGCGCCAAGCCTTGGCTGCTTTTATCATGCAACACAAACCCGCGCCCATCTTGCCCAAGGCCAGCCGCGACGAGACCACATAAATCGGCATTTTTTCCCTGGCTAACAGGTGGATCAAGCGCCACAACAATACGCTCTAAAACTGGAGCTTGAGAGCATCTATTTGCCTCTAAATCAGCCCGGTTCCACAACGCATCAGGCCGGTCTTCGATCAATTCGCCCTCAAGCTCCTGGCGTCCAAGCCTGGTGCCGCCATAGCGCTCATTCACAACCCTTAAAAATTGTTCAGACAAATGCGCCTGATTGTCTTTTGTGCGTGAGTGCGAAATCACGGTTTGAACATCACCCATAATCTTTTTGAGCAAACCGGTCGGGCGCGGCGTCGTTGTCACCACTTGGCGTGGAATGTCACCCAGGCGCAAAGCAAATTGCAACATGTCCCATGTTTCTTGCGGCTTACTCCATTTGCATAACTCATCACACCAGGCCGCCATAAA
>JANQQH010000426.1 GCA_028285025.1 Hyphomicrobiaceae bacterium
ACCAGCAACCGCGCAGAGCGCAAGTGAAATCCTTGACATGCCTTTTAAAAATGCAAAAATCCCACCATGGAAGTTAAGGCACTTCCCAAGGCTCTTTAAGTGCATGATGATTAGGCTGTTTTGCGCCATTGTTCAAGGGGTAGGCCGTGATCAAGGGCGGATAGGAATTCGCCAAAGGGAATCATAAACTGGCTGGGAATGCCGCTGATGGCTGTTAAGAACGGGTCAGCGGTTAAAAAGGGCAGCCAATGTTTGGCCGGGTGTGGTTGGGTTTCCGTTATATCTTTCTTTTGCAAGGGAACGGAAAAACCTGCGACTTTTTGTTTTGCCTTGGCCTCTTCTAACGGGTTTTCTGAGCGGGCCTGTTCAATGGCTTTTTCAAGTACGCATATAGGTTGACCTGATAATTTGTCAAAATTGGGCGCGCCATTGTGTCTTAAAAAGCCAAAGCTTGAGACGGGCATGGCGTATAGATGCGGGCTGTCTGCCTGATGACAATTTAAGGCGCGAAAGCCGGTTTCAAGCGCGTGGTCGTTCAAAATGGTGTCGCGCATAGTGGTTAAAATGGTGTCTGGTTTTATGGCGTGTTGAAACGCTTTGACACCGTCTTTTAAAAACAGGCGCTCATATTTTGTAAAGGCTATGATGATGGTGTCAAAAGAGCCGTAACGTCCGGTGGCGATGTCTGACATTAAACGGATAAAGCCGGTTGATTCTGAGGGGGCCAATTTTTGGCCTGCTGGTTGGCAAATGATGAGGGCATTGGCCTTAATCAAGCTGTCCTCAAACTGTGTGAGTGGGTTTTGGCCATCAGCGGTTTCAAGGTTCGCGTTGGACGTGACAAATTGGCCAAATAAGTCAAAATCATCGCGCAGATCATCTATTTCAATGGCATAATAACCAGATAAATGATGCGCTGGGCGTTTAAAAAATGTCCATTTACTAGAGGTAAAATCGATGCCGATTTTTATTTTTCGTACAAAGGCTGTGCTTTGGGCGCGAAACAACGTATTTGGGGCATTGAATTTTAAGGCAAAAAGGGCCTCTAACTGATCAAGCCCGGTGGCATCGGTAAAACGCGCGATCATATGCGGCGAAAAGCCGTGTGATCTGGCAATTAAGCATTTTGCCAGGCTGGCACACAGCGTTGTTTTGCCCGTTTTGCGCCCGCCGATGAGCGCAACACGGAAAGGTGCCTGCTGTTGTGTTAGCTTGCTAGAAGACATATTCAATTGTTTTGGCCTCAGTGTTTAAGGGGATTAATCTACCATCATTGTTGATTTGGAAAAAGATTTGGGTGGGGTTGTTTTTTAGTTCTCAACAAACTTGTGT
>JANQQH010000442.1 GCA_028285025.1 Hyphomicrobiaceae bacterium
CGCACCAAAGCAACTGGGCGCCCATCAGGAATACCAAACCGCACAACCACCCCACCCAAAACAGCCATGATTTTAAAAGAGCGAATGGTAAGCCCATAATCAGCCGCCAGTTGTTCCAATTCAGACTGGCCGCCGCGCAAGGAAACAACAATCTCATCGATAATATGGGCCCCTTGCACAGCCACTACCGGGCCTTGATACACAACTTTATTCTGAGCTTTTTTAGGCGGGCTCTCAGCTTTGGGAGGCGGCGCAACACATGCATCTTGTTTTGGCATATCTTGGGCAATCACAGCACCTAATTCTGGTGGCAACCCGACGATCACCCCGCTACCATCTGGTTGACACCCGGCAGCCATAACAGGGGCGGGAACAAAAACCACCAAGGTCCAAATCGCCAACGAAAAGTAATGTCCGGTTCGTTTTGCCATCATCATCCTTATTGCGTTGATTTACCAGCTTGCTTGAGAGCAAAAAAGCCTATCAGCTTGTCATTAGATTGCAAATCACGTTGGCGTTGCTCCAATGCTGAGGCCCCCTCTCGGTTAACAAAACCAATGGTAAAGTGCCCGCTAGCTGTTGGCCCATCAACAATCACCGCGCCCGCTTCATCCAAAATAGCGGCAATCGCGCTCAGAGTGGCTTCATCTTTAAATTTAACCACAGCTGTTGAGAGAAACTGATAACGCTCGCCGCTGGCCAATTCAATCCCAGGCCCTGTTTTAGGCGTACCAGCCCCTTGATAAAGCAAGGTTGATTGACCAATGGTCACCAAGAGCATCAACCCGCAAGCGGCCCAGGCCATCTCTGAAGGGGCAGCCTTGAGCGGGCCTAGCACGAAGCGGTCCAAAGCCCCAAGCAAAGAAAAGCTTTGGCTTTTTAAGGTTTTTTCTTGGCGGGTTTGCGCAACATCGGCCATCAACCGTGCCAAGCCATCTTTGGGCAAGGCAATCTGTTCATTGCTTTGCATATTGGCATGGCGCTCTAAATCAATCTTATCCATAATAGCAGCTGCCTCTGGATCAGATTGCAACCAGGCTTCCACCTGAGCGGTTTCGTCCTTTTCTAGCGTGCCAGATAAATAAAACGGCAACAGAGCTATCAAAGTCTCTTTTTCGTCCAACGTCTCTTTGTCATAAAAGGGGGTATCAATCATGGCCAACCTCGATCTATCCCGCGTTCCACCAAAATTTCATGCAATTTCTTGCGCGCATGGTACAGCCGGGTTTTGACAGTGTTTGTGGGCACCTCTAAAATTTCCGCAATCTCTTTAACACCCATTTCCTGGTAGTATGCCAAATCAATCACGGTGCGATGGTCAAGGCTCAGCTCATCCATGGCCTGTTTAAGCTGATCGCCCTTATCATCCTTCATCACCAAAGTCTGCGGACTATCACTTTCATCAACCATGGCCTCAGCTTGGCCTTCGCCCATTTGTGCCTCACGTCGTTTGCGCAAATAAGAGACCGATTTGTTAAAGGCAATGGCTGTTAGCCAGGTGCTCAGCGCTGAGCGCCCCTCAAATTTATGAGCTTGGCGCCAACAATCTAAAAACACATCATTTAAAATGTCTTCAGCAATCATCTCGTCTCTCACTTGCCGTATAATAAAGCGATAAAGCTTTTGATAATGACGCGTATAAAGCACTTGCATCGCACTTTGATCACCCGATTTAAGCCGGTTTAACAGGCCAATATCCCGGTCTTTTGGTTGATGCACTGTCATATCAATTCACTTTACCTGTCAGTTGGTCGCAAGAAGAGACGGTTTGGTTCATTTTGTATTCATATTTATTTAATGACGAACCAATTTTTTCTTAAAATTACTCTGCTTTCAGGGCATAATCTATTAAAAATTCAAAACTTTGTGAACCAACCCCGGTGTTTGAGCGACCAATCAAGCACATTGTGAAATTTAACCAAGGGAGAACCCTTATGAAACCTGCACAAACCGGCGGTTGGTTCAAAACGGATCCCAGTCCACCTGACATTGCACCAATTCAGCCCTTATCCGATCAACCTAAGACAACCAAAGCCGCGCGCCTTGGTTTTTTCTGTCGTTCTAAAAGTCTTGAGGAGAAACCCATGCCCATTCGAGACACAAACACCTCAAACCGAACATTGCTAACCCATTCAATCAGCCTTTTCACCCTTTGCTTGGGGCTTGGAATGAGTTCAAATAGCGCCCTGGCGCAGGAAAACAGCCCTGTGATCGATCGGGGCGACATTGCCATTACCGGCTTTTCTGGCCTTAAATTTCCTGAAAGCGGCATTCCCCCTGGCGTGAACCCGATTGATGAAAGTTTCATCAATGAACAAGGGGCAAGCCTGAAAGTCTACCGCGCTGATAACTTAGGCGGCCCGCCCCAAGGTCAAATGGTCAATTTGCCCGCTCCGTTTGAGGTCAAGGCCAGTGAAATCGGCCAGGTCTTTGGTCTGGCTTTTGACGATGGCTTGCGCGGCGAAAATGAACCGCGTGTCCCAAATCTTTACGTCACCTCCTCTGTCCTTCACGGTCTTCAAATTGTCGGCCCTGATACAGACGACGATGGCCGCCCTGAACGCCTTAAAAAAGGCCAAGGCGATGCAACCTTTATGGAAGGCCAATTTGGCACCAAAAATGGCGGCACCCCCGGCGCCATTTGGAAAATTGACGGATTAACCGGTGAGGTAAGCCTGTTTGCCAATGTGAAACTGGCAGAAGAAGACAATTCCGGCCCTGGCCTTGGCAACATAGCCTTTGACAAAATCACCCGGCAATTGTTTGTCTCTGACCTTGATACAGGCATGATCCACCGCTTTGATTTAGAGGGCAATGACCTTGGCACATTTGATCATGGTCAGGCTGGGCGTACCGCCAAAGGTTTAGCCCCTCAAGCCCATGATCCAAGCAATCGCATGGACATTACCAATCCAAGCTTTAAGGCCAAGGACCCCAGCACATGGGGGTTTGCTGCAAATGAACGCCTTGTCTGGGGCCTCCAAGTGCATGGCCGCAAGCTTTATTATTACGCTCAAGATGGAGGTATGATCATGTCTGTGGCCATCAACAATGATGGCAGCTTTGGTCAAGCCCAATGGGAACTTGATGTCCAATCAGACACTGGCCACGCCGTTACTGACATTGCCTTTGATAATCAAGGCTTTATGTATTTGTCTGAGCGCGGCACATTGCAAAACAAATATGATTATTCTGAATTTGCAAAACCAGAAAATTCACGCGTTCTACGCTATTATTTGGAAAGCCCAGATGATCCGGCCACACCAAGCCGTTGGGTGGAAGTGCCCCAAAGCTATGCTGTTGGCTTTAAACCAGAGCATAAACAAGCCCTTGGTGGCATTGATCTACAATATGACTACAACCCTGATGGCACCATCAATTACAGCTCGTGCACAGCCTATCTGATAAAAACCGGCGATAATCTGCGCGAGAATGAAGAGCTGAAAGACCAGCTCAGCGCTGGTGGCCCGTTCAATGTGCATGGCATTCAACTCACCCACAATTCATTAGTTGAGCCCCAAAACATCCCCCCCTGGGGCAGCTATTTTGCTGACTATGATGGCATATTTGATGACCCAGAAGTGCGCGGCCATGTCGGCGACGTTGAAATATTCCGCCCTTGTGATGGCCAACTGGGCCAAGGTGAGATTTATCCTTATCCTGAAGATCTACCCATCCCAGAAGATTATCCAGGCGATGATATCCCCCCAACCGGCAATCGCTGTATCACAGTAAAAGCCATTGACTATTTCTGTGGGCCTGCAGGCGATTTGCAAATGGACCTCTATTTGTCAGAAAACGCCGGCATCGGTGCTGACAGTCTAAAAAGCGAAAGTTTCACCCCGGGCATTAGTGTCTCACCAAAAATGCAATCGGTTCCGCTTGGCACGCCATACACACTTGATGTCTTTGGAGCCCTGCCAAACGAGAATTATGATCTTGGTGTTTGTCTTTATAAACAAGCAGATGCAGACGCAGGCGGAGAATTTCCATGCTGTAAAGCGGTTCTCCCTCTAAAAGCGCCGCCATTTGTTTGTGGACCGTAAGGGAGGCTGAAATGAACCAAACACAAAGCTGCCTCGACCAAAGATATAGAGACAACCCTAACACGGTCTTTAAAAAGGCCTGGGAGACCATCATGAACCCATTTCAATTAATAAAATCCAGCTTAACCTGGATTGGCGCTGTGGCCATTGGCGCAAGTCTGGCCAGTGCCCCTGCTTTTGCTCAAAAGCAAACCCAAAAAGGGTGGCTGCAGAAAGAAGCCCCTAAAAACGGCCCTCAAAATGGCGGCGGTAATTTGTTACCTGGCGGCAATGGGCCTGATCCTGAAATAAAGAAAATCACATTCACAAAAAGTGCAGCCCAAATCAGCTGTAAGCATGTGCGTTTTCGCATCCGTTTAGCTCTCTGGGGAACCCCGGGCTTTTGGGACAATCCAGCCAATCCTGATGTAACTGACATCACTGGTACAGTCTCATCAGTAAAAGACACCTTGCCCAAGGGCCTTTCTTGGGAAAGTGTCAGCATTAACGGGGATATTGTTAATTTCCCTGCCCTTGCCTATTCCTCAGTAAACCATGATAAAGATACCTTCGACATTACCGGTATCAAAATCACCGCTGACAATAGTGATGGTATTGGTGATCCTGATTTACGTGAATGGAACATTGTCGCGATCGCGAAAATCGATCCGGCTGAGTTTCCAAATCCGAAAATCAAAAAAAATCAAGCCAAAATGCGGTTGGTAACGCCTCATAGCACTTTTGAGGCATTAACACATCATTTTGGACAACCTGACCCCGCAGATTGGCGCGAAGGTGATCCAACCAAGTTCCAAGTCGATCTGACAGATTGTGACGAACCTGATGATGGCGGAGACCCTGAAGGCGATCCAGAAGGTGAACCTTGCATCAAGCTGGAAAAAGGCGAAGTGGAATGTGAAGGCGGCGCGCCTGTGCCCTTTACATACAAAATGCCTGTTGGCCCTGAGCTGGCTGGCACCACCATTGAGCTGACCTCACTCACCCCCGGTGTTGTGGTCAATCCCCCGTTCCAAATCGTGCCCCCAGGCGGCGGCGTGCTTGAATGGGACCTGATCGGTGCAGCCAAAGGCATGACCATTCATTTGTTGACCAACAATGTCAAACAAGTTGGCCCTGCAGACTTTGATGGGCTAGCCACATGTTGTACGGAAGAAATCATCATTGACATCCCAGAAGACATTCCTTGCGATGATGATGACAAAGAACCCGACTTAGAAGTTGACAAAAAAGCCCTTGTACCGGTTTGTGACAAAACCGCAGGTGATTGCAAATTCCGCATTCGGATAAAAAATGTTGGCGATAAGAAATTTGAAGGCCCGTTAGCGCTTGATGAATGGCAAATCCCTGAAAAGGCCAATATTGTCGGTGATATGACCCCGAACTGGAATTGTTCAATTCCACTCGGATTTGATTATTACATCTGTAAACATCCAGCTTTAACGCTCAATCCTGGTCAGTTTAAAGATCTGAACTTGACCTTTAAACCAGGAGCCGCTTGGATTGGCGACAAAATCAAAAATTGCGCCAAGCTGAATTACACCGAAATGGGTGTTGCTCCCTTTGGCGATCTCACCAATGACAAAGATTGCGCTGAGATCTGCATCAAAGGCAGCCCTGAATGCCCAGATGAAGGCGGTGAGGAAAAAGAGCCTGAATTAAAGATTGAGAAAAGATATAAATCAAGAGTGTGCTCCCTAACTATGCCGAATGGCGACTACACTTCATGCGTATTGAATTATGACATAAGTGTAAAAAATATAGGTGACGGAGACTATAACGGCCCACTGAATGTCAAAGATAGTTTTGACGTGAAGCCTGACAATGTCATCTTTAACCCAATTCCACCATGGAATTGCGCCACAGTCGACGGTCAGAACTTTGACTGCACACATCCCCCATTAAATCTAGTGGCTGGTGCTGATATCGTGCTGAATGTCCAAGCAAAATTCAATTTCCCAACTGAACATGAGGGCAAATTAATTGAAAATTGCGTAACATTAGAAGAAGCACTGGAGGGCAACAACAAGGCCTGTGCAGAAGGCAAATTGCCTGAAAATTCTGACAATGACGACGGCCCGGACAATGATGGCAAACCAGACCTTTCCATTGAAAAGTCTTGTAAGCCAGGTGTTCTGGGCGGCTTGATCTCATGCCGGATTGCCATTCGCAATAATGGCGACAGCGTGCCTTCAGGTGTCATCCGCATCTTTGATGTGGCCCGCGTAATTGGCACAGAGGTCCCACTTGTGGCCCAAGACGTGACACCTGATGGACCAGAATGGTCTTGTGAAGGGGCCCCAGCCAATGACCTTGCCTGCATGATTGATGGCTCACATCTAACACCTGGCACAACCC
>JANQQH010000445.1 GCA_028285025.1 Hyphomicrobiaceae bacterium
TGAAATGAAGCTGTATTAAGCTTTTTATCTGCTTATTTTTTGTGAATCTAGGCTTTCCAACTGATTCGTTTTTAACTGATGTTTCAAATTTTTGCTCGCAACTGCTCCGTATGCGGTGTTTTTACTTGGTTATCAGCTTAGCTTATCAACTTGCCCTCCCATATTTTAAGTTGTTGATTTATTTAAACATTTCTTTCTATCTTGTTTTTTACACTTCCCATTTAAACCCCGATAAAAATTATAAGCCTTTTGTTAAATGTACGGTTTGTTCACCTTTTGAGTGTACTTTTTCCTCATGCCACCTTGTCATGTTTTTGGCTGTTGGATGAGCTCTTTTTGATTGGCCTCACACTATTTTTCTGGGATTTGTTTTGCGTTGGTGTCTGACCTGATCATTGAGCTTGTTTACGCCCACAAGGCATTGTTGGTCGGGGTCAATTTTAATGGGGGTGTGATATGGCACAACCAAGTGATAACTGGTTTTGGGGCGTTGTTTTAAGTTTTTTTGGGCTTATTTTTATTGGCGGTGTTTATGATTTTGTCATTAGCAGCGACAAGGGCTATGAAGATCTGGCTGTTTATTCTGACATGCCTTTGTCAGATGAAATCGACTTTCCATCTGAAAAGAGCTTAGAGCCTCAAGTTTCTTCTTCTGATTTATATGTAAAAGATGGTCTGGACCAAGACGAGACGCCCTTAATCACGGGCGCAATTTCTAAGACATCTTTGGAAGAGACAAATGAAATTTTTGTTTCAACACACCTTTCTTATATGAGTGAAAAGGACAGTAAGCAAAGGTTGTTAAATCGAGCTGAGCAAACAAACGCGGACCTTGCTCCTGGTATAGCAGTTGGCAATAAGATCCAATATATGACTTATTTAGAGCGCAATGCCTGGCTCAAACGGTTTGAAGATAAGACAGAACAAGATTCTGAATATACTCAATCAATTACAAGTACCCGGGCTATACTTGTTTCTCCCAAATTAAAAATTGAACCTGACAGTGAAAATGATGTTTCGTTAAAGCAATTTTCTCATGATACGGACCCATTGTTGGAAGCAATAGAGTGCGGGCAGATTATTGGTGCTATGTTAAAAGAGGGGCCCTTGCGCTTTTCTGCTGGGCTCTCTACGGTTAAGAAAACCTCAATTTTTCAGGTGCGTAAAATCGCTGAACAGTTGAAGAAATGTTCGTATGAAAAGCTGATTGTTGAGGGCCATACTGACAATAGTGGGCGCGCTAACCTTAACCAAAGGTTGAGTGAGAAGCGGGCTGCTCAAATCCGTTTCTTGCTCATGGCGAATGGGATCGAACCGAACAAAATTGACAGTGTTGGTTTTGGCGCGTCTCAACCTTTGATGCCGAATGATACGCAAGAAAATATGGCGCTTAATCGGCGAATTTCGATCCAACTGCAATAAGCAGATTTGATGGGAATTGTTTTTATGCCCTTTTTTACACGTTGATTTTATAGCCTTGCTTGATTAAAAATAGGCCTGACTTGCCATAAACAAGTCAGGCCTTTTGTTTTAACCGGTTAAAAAGTAAAATTCTATGACAATAGAAAAAGTGATGAGTGCAACTAAAGTTGAGTTTTTTCGCTCTCTTGAGCATTTTGCACCATGCCGCGATTTTGACAAATCACAGACATCTTTTTTGTTTCAAGCTGGTGAAGGCCAGGCTGAGGTTTCCTATCGCCCGCTTCCTGACCGTAAAGTAACGGCGCTTCTTTCCTTGCCGCAAATGGCCGTTTCTATTGCGTTTGAAGGGACTTCTGACCAAGCACGCGAAGCGTTCTTGGAAGCGTTTGACCTTGCGTTTCGCCGCGGGGGCGGGTGAGG
>JANQQH010000456.1 GCA_028285025.1 Hyphomicrobiaceae bacterium
CAGACACATTGGCCCAGATCCAACAAAACACTATGAAAAAAGGCGATGTGCTGGCAGCCGCTCGCATTGCTGGCATTATGGCGGCAAAATCAACCAGCAATCTCATTCCGCTTTGTCACCCGCTAGCCATCACCAGTGTTGACATTATGTTTCAGCCCGTCACACACCCCCAAACCGGCATACACATTACCGCTCGCACAAAAGTGAACGGCCAAACAGGTGTTGAAATGGAAAGTTTAACCGCTGTAAGCGTTGCCGCTTTAACAATTTATGACATGGCAAAAGCGGTCGATAAAGAAATGCGCATTTCTGACATTCGATTGCTCGAAAAAACCGGGGGCAAATCAGGCACCTACCGGGCTGTCGGCGCGGCTGAATAGGAATATGAGTTTGCTGAGCGTTGAACAAGCCCAACAAAGATTGCTAAGCGGTGTGGTGCCGTTAAAAGAAGAGCAAATTCTCCTTGATCAGGCACATAGGCGCGTCTTAGCAAACAATTTAACAGCCCCCATGAACCAGCCACCATTTCCAGCCTCAGCTATGGACGGGTATGCTGTTTGTTCAAGCGACTTTAGCAATCAATCAGAACAAGGCGTTAAGGTATCAATCATCGGGACCTCTCGTGCGGGCCATCCCTATCCTGGCCAAGTTGGCAAAGGCCAAGCTGTGTGCATTTTTACTGGCGCTCAGGTGCCTGAAGGGGGTGATGCCGTTGTGCCCCAAGAAGATTGCGAGCGATTAGATAATACTGAAGTCTTGGTAAACCATTTCCCATTATCTGGCGAATTTGTGCGCCCCAAAGGCTATGACTTTAATCAAGGAGATCTTCTGCTTGAAACGGGAACACAATTAAACTATCGGCATTTGGCCTTAATCGCCAGCATGAACGTGCCTCAACTCTGGGTTCGACAAAACCCAAGGGTCGCGATTTTAGCAACAGGCGATGAACTGGTCCCCCCTGGAACCCCTTTAGGACCAGGCCAAATTGTTTCTTCTGTGCCCTTTGGTATGAAAGCGCTCATTGAAGGTGCCGGGGGCAAAGCACAAACGCTCGGTATTGCCAAAGATGACCTCAAAAGCCTCACCCAGATGATTGAAAAGGCGCGCGACTTTGATGTGCTGGTGACCATTGGCGGGGTCTCTGTTGGCGAACATGATTTGGTCCAACAAGCACTGAAAGACCAAGGCATGCAATTGGATTTTTGGAAAATCGCCATGCGCCCTGGTAAGCCATTGATGGTTGGCACACTGGACAAACAAAAAGTGATCGGCGTTCCCGGCAACCCCGTCTCAGCATTGATTTGCTGTTACATTTTTGTTTTGCCGCTTATAAGAGCCTTACAAGGAAGTAAGAACCCTCATCCCGTTTTACAAAAACTCCCCTTGCAAACCCCCGTTGCTGAAAACAAAGCCCGCCAACATTATATGCGTGCCATCATTGAAACAGACAAAAATAATCACCCTCTCGTTTCCTGCATAGAAGACCAAGATAGCTCCCTGCAAGCCAATTTTGCCAAAGCAAACGCCTTAATCGCTCGGGCCCCCCATGCCCCGTCTGCAAAGCCCGGTGACCTGGTCGATGTATTGACGCTGGATGATTATTGATACACCCAAGTTTTATTGAATAACCCTCTCACCCTCTTGCAGAACATCATGAGAACATGTAGAGTGTTCTTGATTCGTACTAATTTATGATGAGCCAGCAAAAGCTTTGCAAACAGATCAATTGCAAACAGATCAATTAAAGGGTCCAACGCGATGCTAACGAAAAAGCAAAAAGATTTATTGATGTTTATTCATACCCGTGTGCAAGAAACCGGGGTATCGCCCTCTTTTGAAGAAATGAAGGAAGCGCTGGATCTCAAATCCAAATCTGGCATTCATCGGTTGATCACAGCGCTGGAAGAGCGCGGCTTCATTCG
>JANQQH010000461.1 GCA_028285025.1 Hyphomicrobiaceae bacterium
ATAATTTTAAACACAAGATGCGTGTACACTTTATTAGACAACACCATAAAAATTAACAGCCCCAACACCCGCAAATGGTCACCACTCTTGCCTTTAAAATACGAAGGCAAGAGTGCACCATATATCAGCTAGGCGTAGGCTGCAATAATTCCGGCAAAATCTTCCGCTTTTAAACTGGCCCCACCAACAAGCGCCCCATTCACATGTGATACGCCCATTAACTCTTTGGCATTGCCCGGTTTTACAGAACCACCATAAAGAATGCGCATTTCATTGCCGACAGCCTGGCCAAACGTTTTGACAAGATGATCACGAATGAACGTATGCACTTGCTCAACATCACCTGTAGTCGGCGTTAATCCTGTGCCAATGGCCCAAACAGGCTCATAGGCGATAATAAGGGTCTCAGCGCTCGCCCCCTCCGGCAAGGAATTTTGCAGCTGGCGTTCAATAACCTGAAGCGTTAGCTCAGCTTTGCGCTCACCAATCAACTCACCAATACACAAAATCACCTTTAAACCAGCCCGCCAACCAGCTATGGCTTTGGCCTTCACATCCGCATCGCGCTCTTTATGATCCATCCGGCGCTCTGAATGGCCCACAATAACATATTGTGCCCCACTATCTACCAGCATTTCAGCGGCAATATCACCCGTATGGGCACCATTTTCATTAACATGGCAATCTTGCCCGCCCAAAGCGATCCCGCTCCCATTTAAAAGGGGAGAACAGGCCATAATCAACGTAGCTGGAGGGCAAATTAAAACGTCACAATTGGCAGGTTGGTGGTTTAACATATCATTTAAAGCATTTATTTGGCTCACCGATTGCGCCAAACCATTCATTTTCCAATTTCCTGCAACCAAAGGTTTTACCATATTTACCCTACCCTTAAATTTTGACCATTTTCTTTATTTATTTTAAAAAGAGCTTGCACATTTTGGGTCAGACCAACTAGGAAAGCTCAAGAAACAAGAACCATCACTTGAAAAAGTCATGTTTTATCATCATAGATAGCTTAGGCTAAAGTCATAGCCTTACTATAATTATACAATTTTTACAGGTATCGCTTATATTTGTTGGATAATCAATGCGGCGAAACAAACCAAAAAGACAGGGATGAAATGTTAAGTCAACTAAGAAAAGGCGCCGGAACCTGGGTTGCAAAAATTTTTATTGGTATTTTGATTTTAAGTTTTGCTGTTTGGGGCGTTGAAGGCTTAATGCTGGGCAACCGTGATACGGCTCTGGCCAAAGTTGGTGATATTGAAATTACCCGCGCTGATTATCAACAGCTATTGCCTAATGTGGTTCAACAAAGGAGCCAAAGGTTCAATACCCGCCTAACCCGCCAGCAAATTCAAGCCTTTGGCATCCCTGATCAAGTGAAAAACCAGCTAATCACACAAGCAGTTGTAGCAAATCACGGTATGGATTTAAAGTTGGGCGTGTCTGATGAAAAAATAGGCCAAATGATTCAAAACGCCCCTGAATTGAAAGACAACACCGGCCAATTCAACAAAGAATTGCTAAAACAAATTTTGCGCAATGAACGTTTATCAGAAGCTGATTTTTTCAAAGAACAACGCAACCAATCTTTACGCTCACAAGTCACCAGTGTTTTTAGTCAAAAGAAACCTATCCCAGACGTTTTGATAAATGCTCTATATCAACACCGTGAAGATAAACTCGAAATCGAATATTTTGCCATTCCCGAAACGGCCATTGAAAAAACAAAAGAACCAACACAGGCGGATTTAAAAAGCTATTTTGAAAAATCAAAACAAAACTTTATCGCACCAGAATATCGCAAAGTAGCACTTTATGTTTTGTCTCTTGAAGAACTGGGGAAGAAAACCAAAGTCTCTGAAGATGACATTAAGAAAACCTATGAAGCGCGCAAGAAAAGCTTTATTACCCCTGAAACACGCACATACGAGCAAGTTGTCTTTGAAACAAAAGAAAAAGCACTAGAAGCTCACAAAGCACTGCAAAATGGCGATAAATTTGAAGATATAGCCAAAAAATATGGGCGAGATAAAAAGTCTGAAGAAATCGGCCCCGTTACCAAAAAAGCCATGGCAGACCCTAAATTAGCCAAAGCTGTGTTTGATATCAAAGAAGGGGAGGCAACAGCCCCTGTTGAAGGTACCTTTGCCATTACCATTGCCAAAGTGACCAAGGTGAAAGCGCGCGAAGAAAAAACCCTTGAAGATGTCCGGCCAGATCTGGAAAAACAATTACAAGACCGCGCCGCCCGCAAAGAGATTAAATCACTTTATGACAAGGTTGAAGATTTACGCGCCAGCGGCTTGTCTATTGAAGAAACGGCTAAAGAAATGGGCAGCGCAGCTCAAATCATTGAGGCGCTCGACCAAAGTGGAGCCGGCCTAGATGGCAAACCGCTCACAGATCTTCCCTTAACAACAAGGCTCATCCCTTCTGTTTTTGATGCCGCGATTGGTGATGACACCATTCCTGTGCGCCACAAAGACGGGGGCTATGTTTGGTTTGATGTTTTAAAAATTGACCCCAAACGCAATCAAAGTTTTGATGAGGTCAAAGACAAAGTCAAACAACAATGGTTGTCAAACGAGCAAAAAAAACTGGCGTCTGAATTTGCAGCTGACTTGGTGAAAAAAATTGAAGATGGTGAGGCTTTTGAAAAAGCTGCTCAGACAATAAAGGCTGAAATTAAAACACCAAAAGCCTTTGCGCGTGGTGCTGAGGTAAAAGAACTGCCGATCTTTTTTGTAAACCGCCTGTTTGGGGTAAAAGCTGATAGCATAACCACTGGCCTCGATAACACCAATAAAAATTGGTTGGTCGTGAAGGTAAAAAAGCACATCCCGGCTAAAACTGAAGGACCTGATTTTGAAGCTTACAAAATAAAGCTTGATAATGAGTTGCAAGCCCAGATGACTGAAGACCTTGTCACTCAATATCTAGATGTAGCCAGAAACCAATTCGGTGTTGAGGAAAACAAGCAGGTTTTTGATCAGCTAAAAAGTGGCCTTTAGAGCGTGTTGCACAAAAGTGCAAACCGGTTTTGGTATAGCGCGGTTGCTGGTGGGCATCCTAAAGCGCAACTAAAAAGAGCGGTTGCTGGTGGGCATCCTAAAGCGCAATTAAAAAAGCGGTTGCTGGCGGGCAATTTAAAGCCCCACAAGAAGATAACACACCGAAAAGAACAAACCAGAGCATGCCTTTGGTATCAACAAAATCTTAATGCTCGTAGTGAGGGTTAAATGGTCAAACAAGATGATATGGCCCACTTTAATGGTGACATAGATGGTTTTTTTCCCTCTTTTAAAAAGTTCAAAATCGCCTATGAAGAAGGCAATCCACAAGTCGTCTGGACCAGACTTGTCGCTGATTTAGAAACACCCGTATCAGCTTTTTTAAAGCTCACTTCAGGTGCCGATGAGTTAAATGGAAATGATGAACCATCATCACCCTGCTTTCTATTTGAAAGTGTTGAAGGCGGGGCTGTACGCGGGCGCTATTCTGTCATTGGCCTCAAGCCAGATTTAATCTTTCGCAATTTTGGTGGGCAAGCTGAACTGAATGATCAAGCTTTACAAAACAAGGATAGCTTCCGCCCCCTTGAAGCGCCCACCCTTGAAAGCCTGCGTGCTTTGCTTGAGCGCTCCAAGATAGACCTAGAAGATGACCTACCCCCCATGGCAGCCGGCATCTTTGGGTATATGGGCTATGACACCGTTCGCCTAATCGAAGATTTACCTAATGAAAACAAAGATGATTTGAACCTACCTGATGGCATTTTCATTCGCCCCACCATCATGGTCATTTTTGATGCGGTAAAAGATGAGATCATCATGGTGCACCGCGCTGATATTGCCCCTGAACGCTCAGCAAAAGAGGTTTATTACAGCGCCATTGC
>JANQQH010000479.1 GCA_028285025.1 Hyphomicrobiaceae bacterium
TAAAATAGGGTCCCAGTTTTCAACCTCACGCACTTACAAACTGGCCGGATCACTGGCCCGATAACATAACAGATCTGAACCAGCATAAGAGATGATTTCATCAACAATCTCTTGCCGGCGCGGGGCAACGCGGTCAATCGCTGTATTGGCCAATTTTGTAAACAGCATTGCTTCATGATCAATCACATCACCTTGAGCGTCCCATTCATTGGCAATGGCCTGGGCCAGCGGTTCTGAGCGCACTTGTAAATTTTGCTTCATTGGCGTTTTCACAGGCCGCCCATCAAGCTGAATGGCAAAGCCCTGATCATCCTTTTCAAGTGTCACCTGTTTATAAAACCGTTTTGGCTTCGGGCGCACATCATCAGGATTAGCCCTAAATTTCGGCCCACCCGTTTCATCTTTTTTATCGTTGGTCATATAAAGTCGACTTAAATTTATTAAACACCCGGCTCAACGATAGAGCCAATTGCAGCCTTTAACCCAGCCACATCTTGCACAATTGAATGAGGATTATAAAGGCTCAATTCTTGCTGAGAATGATGACCCCATGTCACACCAATCGCCGCCACATCAGCGCTCAAAGCCATTTCCATGTCATAGCTGGTGTCGCCTATCATAATCGCATTTGACTTGGCAATACCAGTTTGTTGCAAAGCTTGAGTTATCATTGCTGGATGCGGTTTCGAAGGGGCATTGTCACTTGTTTGTATCGTTTGAAACAAACAGTGCAACTGGTATTGGTCTAAAAGCGAGCCAACCCCTTTCAAAGATTTTCCCGTAGCAATCCCGAGCACATAATGGTCAACCCGGTTAAGCTCCGTCAATAATGGCGCAATCCCTTCAAACAATGGCTCTGATAAACCTTGGCTGTCACGCAAAAAAGAATAACCGGTTTTGTAATTTTCGCCTATTGCTTTGATATCGCCCTTACCGGCCTTAATCCCCAAAGCTTCAATGGCAAGCGGCAAGGAAAGCCCAATGACCGAGCGGATGGCTTGGTTTGTTGGCGCTTCAAACCCGACATTTTCAAACGCGATTTGCATTGCCTTGACAATAAGCGCTTCGCTATCAACCAGCGTACCATCGCAATCAAATAGGATCAGCCATGGGTCTAACAACGATGAAGATGAATCTGGCAATGGTAACCCCTCTTATTTTTGGTCTTTATTGTGGGTCATTCGCTTGTTCGTCATAACGCAAAGGATCAAGCCCTAAATGCAACCAACTTTCTTGCATATGGTCAGGCAAAGGCGCAGTCAGATCAAGCGTCCCTCCCTTTGGGTGAGGAATAACCAACCGGCGCGCATGCAGGTGCAACTTATTGGCCAGCCCTTCAATTTTCTGATCCGGCTCTAGCTTTAAATATTTAGGATCCCCAATGATCGGCGTACCAAGTTCAGCCATATGCACCCGCAATTGATGGGTCCGCCCAGTCACCGGTTTTAGTGAGACCCAAGCCAACTTTTGCCCCGCCTGCTCAACAACGGAATAATAAGAATAAGAATGCTGCGCCCCTGGCTCGCCTTGCCCCACAACTTTAACAATTTCTCCCATAGGACCGGGTTGTTTTTTCAAAAAAGTAGAAATCTCCCCCTGATGCGGGCGCGGCACACCATGCGTTAAAGCCCAATAAATTTTACGGGCCGAGCGGGTGCGAAAAACCGCCCCCAATTTAGACGCCGCCCGGCGCGACTTGGCAATCAGCAACAAGCCGGACGTATCCCGATCTAACCTGTGAACCAATTTGGGGCGCTCCCCTTTAAACTCAAAACTGGCCAACATGCCATCGATATGACGGCTGGTTTTAGAGCCCCCCTGCACAGCCAAGCCAGACGGTTTGTTCAGAACCATCAACTCATCATCTTCATGCAAGATAAGGTTTTGTATCTCTTCCACATGAGCATTATTGACAAATTTTTCGGGCCGCTTTTGCCCCCCCTCATCCTTCAAAGGCGGAATGCGAATGGTCTGGCCTGTCTCTAAGCGAACATTGGTTTTCACCCGTTTGCCATCAAGACGAATCTGACCGGTGCGCAAAAGTTTTTGCAATTTACCAAAAGTCAGGTACGGATAGGTTTGTTGAAACCAGCGATCCAACCGTAAGCCCTCATCCTTTTCCTGCACCTTAATATGAGCAACCTTACTCAAACGCTGCCCCCTGTGATCAAACGCGCCAGCACCAACCCGGCAAAAACCCCAACCACACAAAGAAGCACCGAGGCACAAGAATAAAACAACGCGCTCGACCAATTGCCCCGCTCAATCATGTTTGCCAGCTCAAGCGAAAAGGCTGAAAATGTGGTAAACCCCCCTAAAACACCGGTGGCAAAAAAGGTGCGCAGTTCAGTTGACCCGTTAAACTTGGTCGCCAACATATGAATAAACAGTCCCATAATAACCGCCCCCAGAACATTCACAATGAATGTTCCATACGGAAACCCAAGCCCAAATGTGCGCAGAGCAAACACCCCAACAAGATATCGTCCACTGGCACCAAAGGCCCCGCCAAGCGCTGCCAGAGCTAATAACTTCATTCAATTAAACCTTTAAATTAA
>JANQQH010000486.1 GCA_028285025.1 Hyphomicrobiaceae bacterium
GTTGCAAAGTGCCATTAATGCCGTGGCAGACCTTGACGAAAATGAAAACGCCAATCCCCTTAAAGCGGCGGTCACGAAAAAAATTGATGAATTGGCAAAAAATGGCATCAATGAAAAAGAAGCTCATATACAAGCAAAAGCACGCATCTTTGGCTCAGCTAGCATGCAATATGGGGCAGGTTTGAAAGACATGATTCATCAAACTGGAGAATGGTTGACCCGAAAACAATTGGCTGATCAATACATCCACTCGTCAAGCACCACCTATGGTCAAGATCACGATGGCAAAGCCGCCCTTGACCATTTCAAAGCTCTATTAAAAGCCACAAACTTGGTGGTTCACAATCAAGACAGCCGAGAATTTGATTTGTTAGACAGTGAAGACTTTTACCAATTTGAAGGCGGGCTAACAGCTGCTGTAGAAGAGGTGAGCGGCAAGGCCCCTGAAGTATTTCACAACGACCACTCAAACCCTGAAAACCCAAAAGTCCAAACCCTTAGCGAGGAAATCGCTAAAATCGTTCGCGGACGCGCTGCCAATCCAAAATGGATTCAATCCATCATGCGCCATGGTAACAAAGGGGCTAGTGAAATGTTGGCAACAGTTAGCAACTTAAGCGCCTTTGCCCGCCTCACCAACAGTGTTGAACCCCACCATTTTGAAGCTTTGTTTGAAGCTTACCTTGTTAACGAACAAGTGCATGACTTTTTAAAAACCAACAATCAATCCGCTTTAGAAGAAATGGCTAAAACCTTTGAAGCTGCAATTGAAAACGGCCTATGGCAACCCAAACGCAACAGCACCTATAACTATCTAACATCTCTTACAAACAACTCTTCAAACTGAGCTGTGCCTTAAATCCCATGGTTAGACTTTGGCATTTTTAGACTGCTTGTCACGGGTTTACGCAGAGCGGCTACCGCCCTTGACAAGCAGTCTAAAAATGCCAAAGTCTAACCATGGGATTTAAGGCACGAAGCAAGCCACAAGGAAAAAATAAATGAGCACCACTGACAGCGAACACCACAAAGAAAAGATGGTCAAACGCAAAGAACTGCATGACAAAAAAATGGCTGAGAAAACAGCCGATAAAGGTTTGCTTATTGTCCACACAGGCACTGGCAAGGGCAAATCATCAGCCGCCTTTGGCATGGCCATGCGCGGCATCACCCATGGGTTTAACATTGGAATTGTCCAGTTCATCAAAGGAGCTTGGGCCTCAGGTGAACGCGATGTGTTAATGAAATTTCCTGACCAAGTTGAAATTCACGCCATGGGCGAAGGCTTCACCTGGGAAACCCAAGACAAAGAACGCGATATTGAAGTGACAAAACAAGCCTGGGAGAAAGCCAAACAGCTGATCAATAATCCTGAGATCAAAATGGTCATCCTTGATGAGCTCAACATCGCCCTTCGTTATGATTATCTTGATTTAAACGAAGTGTTAGAAACCTTCAAAAATCGCGACCCACAAAAACACATCATCGTCACTGGCCGCAACGCCAAACCAGAGCTGATCGAAATCGCTGACCTGGTTACTGAGATGAAACTGATCAAACACCCCTTTAAAGAACAGGGCATCAAAGCCCAAGCCGGAATCGAATATTAAAAAACCAAGCCCTTCCTCACCTTAACTTCCATGCAAACCAATTCGGCGATTTTTCATATGCTTGTCAAGGGCGCATCTTCGCGCCTTTCAAGGTTTACCCTTGACAAGCATATGAAAAACCGCCACGCCAACAGCATGGAAATTAAGGCGAGAAAGTCCACAAGATGACCGCACAATCCTTCATGATTCAAGGCACTGGCTCAAATGTCGGCAAGTCTTTGCTTGTTGCAGGACTATGTCGCTATTTCACAAATCAAGGCCTAAAGGTACGCCCGTTTAAACCCCAAAACATGTCCAACAACGCCGCTGTTACCGCTGACGGCGGCGAAATCGGCCGCGCCCAAGCCCTACAAGCCATCGCTTGTAAAACTGAGCCAACCGCTCACATGAACCCTGTGTTGCTAAAACCAGAAGGGGAAACCGGCAGCCAACTCATCGTTCAAGGCAAGCGCAAAGGGTCCTTTAAAGCCAAAGATTTTTACCAACAAAAACAAGGCTTAATGCAACCGGTTTTGCAAAGCTATGAAGTGCTAAAACAACAAGCTGACCTTGTGATTGTTGAAGGGGCAGGTTCTGCCTCAGAAATGAACTTAAGGCAAAACGACATTGCCAATATGGGCTTTGCCTTAAAAGCTAATCTCCCTGTCTATCTGGCTGCTGATATTGATCGCGGCGGCGTGCTCGCTTCCATCGTCGGCACCCATGCTTTATTACCACAAGAAGAGCACGCGCTCATTAAAGGCTATATCATCAATAAATTTCGCGGCGACCCAAGCCTGTTTACATCTGCACAAGACCTCATCACTGAGCACACAACCTGGCCAAGCCTTGGCGTTTGCCCTTGGTTTGAAGCGGCCAACACACTGCCGGCAGAAGACAGCCAAGATCTTGAAACGTCTCAAACACAAACTTCCGGCACCATAAAAATCGCCGTACCCGTCACGCCGCGCATCGCCAACTTCGACGATCTGGACCCATTAAAAGCAGAACCCAATGTAAAACTACAGCTCATCAAACCTGGCACCCCTCTACCGTTTGATGCTGACCTGATCATTCTGGCCGGTTCAAAAGCCACCATATCTGACTTGCAATTTCTTTATGAACAAGGCTGGGACACAGATATTAAAGCCTATGTGCGTCGTTCAGGCTTTGTGCTCGGTCTTTGCGGTGGTTACCAAATGCTAGGCACAACCATTAAAGACCCATTGAAACTCGAAAGCACGTGTGAAGAAATGAAAGGCCTCGGGCTTCTCAACATTGAGACCACATTAGAACCTAACAAAACCCTCACTCAAACAACAGCCGTCTTTAAAGGCCAACCCCTTACCGCCTATGAAATGCATATGGGCAAAACAAAAGGGACTGACTGCAACAGCCCCTTATTCACCACACCTAATGGCCCTGAAGGGGCTCAATCTGATACAGGCACAATCATGGGCACGTACCTCCACGGCCTGTTTCAAGAAGACAATTTCCGCACCACCTTCTTGCAAACCCTCAATCCAGCTCATCAAAGCACAATCAACCACAAAGCTCTGGTAGAGCACACCCTTGATGATCTTGGCGAACATCTGGCAACCCATCTCAAAATAGAAAAACTGCTAACCCCATAAGACTTGGCGCGTGCCTTAATTTCCATGGTGAGATTTTTAATGAATCCATAAAACAAAGCTCTTCACGTCCCATCCCGAAGAAGGGAGTGCTCTACTTCAGAGCACGGACATGGCGCAGCGATGCGCCCGGCGCGAGCGCCGCCCCGTCGGAGGGCCCGCCGCCTTAGCGGCGGAATAGCCCGTGAGACAGAAAAACA
>JANQQH010000510.1 GCA_028285025.1 Hyphomicrobiaceae bacterium
CTAATGTGACCACAAAGCCTTTGGCCGCAAATTCTTAAAATTAATAGGTCCTGAGCCTAGCGCATTCACACCTTACTTTTCCTTGTTTATAGTTAGGGGCACTGGAATTTTCATATTTAATTTTATGGACCAAAACGATGCCCCAAGACATTACCCTGCATATAAAAGATATGGTAAGCGAGGCGCGCTCACGCATTAATGAAGTGCCTCCAACTGAGGCAATCAGCCTCATTGAAGATGATAACGTGGTGATTGTAGATATACGAGATGTGCGAGAGCGTGGACGCGATGGCTACATTAAGAATAGTTTGCATGTCCCCCGCGGCATGTTGGAATTTTGCGGCATGTTGGAATTTTGGATTGACCCTGACAGCCCATATCACAAACCAATATTTGCACAAGATAAGCATTTTGTTTTTCATTGTGCCTCAGGTTGGCGCTCTGCGCTCGCCACAGATACAGCACAAAAAATGGGATTAAAGCCAGTGTCTCATATTGAGGGCGGCTTGGGCGCTTGGGTCAAAGCTGGGGGGCCAATTGAAAAAGATGAATAAGTGATTTCCTTTTCATTGACGGACAAATCGGCTTATAAACGATAAAGAACAAAAGCTTCTTAAAAGGAGGACAACAATGGCAGTGGAAACCCCTATTTGTGATTTTGGTTGGCAGGCACCTGATTTCTCATTGCCAGGTGTTGATGGCAAGACTTATTTGCTAAATGACATAAAAGGTGAAAAGGCCACTTTGATTATGTTCATCTGCAATCATTGTCCTTATGTCAAATCAGTGATTGACCGTATTGTGCGCGATGTGAAAGAGCTGCAAACAATGGGGATGAGTGCGGTTGCCATTTGTGCCAATGATGCCCAAAACTATCCAGATGACAGTTTTGAAAATATGGCTCTGTTTGCCCAAACACACGGCTTCACATTTCCTTACTTGCAAGATGAATCTCAAGCAGTGGCCAAAGCCTATGATGCAGTGTGCACACCAGACTTTTTTGGCTTTGATAAAAACTTAGGCCTTCAATACCGCGGCCGCTTGGACGCCAGCCGCAAAGAGGCCGCTAGTCCAGATGTGCGGCGGGATTTGTTTTTATCAATGCAACAAGTGATTGAGACAGGCCATGGACCCAAAGAGCAAATTCCGTCCATGGGCTGTTCTATCAAATGGAAAGTGGCTTAAACAAGGTTTGTAATCATTATAAGTTAAAAAGAAAAAACCCTCCCTTTGATAAAAAGGGAAGGCTTTGTTTTGCCAAGAGGAGAGGCAACGGTTCGTTCGGATCCCTCCGCAAGCAGGTTCGCGTCCCAGCTTTTGAGATAAGCGTTCAATAAAGTGCATTTTATAGTCCCTTAAATTGTTGCGCCGTTTGAATAGCTGACCAAGGGCAATGTCTCATCCCATCTAAATCAGCCGGGATTGTGTTTGGATGAAGTTGACAGTGACAGAAAAAATGGCACCCCTGAATTAATAATGTGCAATGTAGATGAGCCTAAGATAAATGGGCGCGCAAATTGCGGACATTTTTGAAGTTTTTATGACATTTCAATAAAGTTTTGGCCTCAGATAAAGAATTGATCAAAACTTCACTTGCAAGAGCGGGGCGAGAGGGATAAAACATAACCGTCCCTTCTCGCAGTAAAGAGAAGGGCGGGTTTTCAGAATTACGGTTAAGACTTTCATGTGTCCAAAGACATTATGCAACTTCCCCGACAATCTGATAGGACTAGCCCTAAATGTTATGGGCCAGGCCGCATTCGTAACACTAATTGAACGGGAAAGGATCCCTTAAAAATGTCGACAAATGGCACAGTAAAATTTTTCAACCATAGCAAAGGCTTTGGTTTTATCACTCCAGAAGATGGCAGCAAAGACGTGTTTGTTCACATCACGGCGCTAGAGCGTTCTGGTATTTCTCAAGTTGACGAAGGCGACAAAGTTACGTTTGATATTGAAGATGACCCACGCGGTCGCGGCAAACAAGCCACCAATATTCAAATGAGCAGCTAAGCTTTAAAACCAAACATTAGCGTTTCAAAAAACCGCCAAGTTCACAGCTTGGCGGTTTTTTATTTGACAGAAATACAAGTACAATTGGCCATTTGAAACACCCTTTGCGAAACGCTCCCAAACTGTGAAGCCCCTTGTGTGTTTTGTCCCCGGCAGCCCATAACGATGGTACTTACTTTATGGCGTTTTGCAGCC
>JANQQH010000054.1 GCA_028285025.1 Hyphomicrobiaceae bacterium
AAATGCAAAACTCTCATCATGGAAGTTAAGGCACGCCCCAAACCCCAAAATGATCCTAAATAAACTCAGCAATATAAGGCGGCAAAGCAAATGCGCCTAAGTGCACTTCTGGCGAATAATAACGCATCTCCAGATCAAGCTTTGCAAAAGTTTCTTTTAGCGCTTGCAAAGGCAAAGCGTTTAAACCACCTCGTTTGGACGCCCACCCTTGCGACATCGGTCCACCAAAGTAGCCTGGCGTCGTGGCAATAAAAGCAGAACTTTGGGCAAAGCCAAGATCTTTAAAATAGCTAACCGATTGTTTCAACTCATCAGGCTGCATGAAGGGCAAACCATTTTGCGTCACCAAAACACCGCCCTGTTTTAAAGCGTTTTTACAGTCCCCATAAAATTCTTTGGTAAACAACACCTCGCCCGGCCCCATAGGATCTGTTGAATCAATCATGATCACATCAAACTCATCCCTTTGCGCCGTCACATATTCGGTGCCATCAGCAATGACAATTTCAGCCCGTTCATGCTCAAAGGCCCCGTTAGAGACACTAGGAAAATACTTCTGACACATGTCAATCACAGAGCGATCAATCTCACATAAAACCGCACGCTCAACACTGGAGTGACGCAACACCTCGCGCAAAACACCCCCATCACCCCCACCAACAATCAACACCGACTTTGATGTATCAGGAGCAACAGTCGTCAGCGCCATTAACGGCACATGTGCCATCATCTCATGATAAATAAATTCATCGGCCGTGGTCAGCTGCACCACATGATCAAGCATCATCACCCGGCCAAATTTTTTATTGTCAAAAATAATCAGATGTTGATGGTCTGTTTGCTGCTCAAATAACACGGTCTCAGCTTTTAACCGCGTCCGCCAATCTAGATGGAGGGTTTCTTCAATCCATCGCTCCATGCAAGCGCTCCTTTACCGCGATATAAGTCTTTCACCCGCAGCTCTTGAGGGTCGAAAGCGGCCTGAATAATGTCAATGGTTTTTAAAGGATCTGTGTCGCCGCACATGAACACATCCAAAGCTGCATAGCCATGTTCCGGCCAGCTATGAATTGAAATGTGAGATTCTGCCAACACCGCCACACCAGAAATCCCCCCCTCAGGCGAAAAATGATGCAAGTGGATATGCAACAATGTTGCCCCCGCCGCTTCAACGCAAGAACGCAAACAAGTCTCAACCCGCTCTAAAGACGAAAGGTTGCGGGCACCCAAGCAATCAATGATCAAATGTAAGCCGGCAAATTTCTCACCGTCTTTTTCAATGAAATAGTCCTTTGCCTCAGCATAAGACATATCAACACCAGCTTCTTGTTGCTCTTGCGTATGAAAAGAAGCCACAGGCATTTCACCGAAGGCATTTTTACCTTCCATCACACACTCCATAAAATGAAAGATTAGAAAAAGTCCTATGACACAAAATCAATAAGCTTGCCAAGCAAAAAATCACCCCTACGAGGCTTCAAGATTTTTTTCAATAATTTCAAGAGATTGATTAATAATTGGCCAACCAGCAGGTCCCATGCGTTCTGCCACCACCAACTGCTTTACAGCCTGGCTCACACCTTTTGAGCGGCGCAACTTCGAGCTTAAAGGCCCAACCGCCAAAAGCGCCTCTGACAGCACAGAGCGCACCTTTGCCACCCGGTGTTCCAGCGCTTGCCCAGCATTTAACCAAACCAACTTTGGCAACACAGTTTCAAGCTCAGACAAACTATTTTTTAAAGTGATATAGAACAACCCATCATCCGGATGAACCTTTTGCGCAAAAGCCTCTATTTGTTCTTCAAACTTTGTCTGCAAAGCCACTTGCTGTTCTACAAATGGTTTGGAAAAAGTTGGCCCGAAATGCTCCATTGTTGGCCACTCTTTGGTCTGAATCGCGTTTAAAGCCGACATAGCTTGTTCATCAACTTCAAACGTCGCCATAATCTGCTCAACACCAACACGCAAATCATGATGATACTTCAAAGCAAGGTCTAATTTTTGCCTTATCTCTTGCAAAAACACATCTGCTTCCAGGGTCTCAATCAACACTAGGGCCTTGTGAACCGCTGTCTCATCACAGGCCAATTCTTCACGCAACCGCTCGATAAAGCGGCCAATCTCCTGGCGCAAATCTCTTAAGTCCGCACTGGCGGAAAAATCCTCTCCCGCTTCAAAATCCACCACAGTGAGTTCTAAGGGTTGCAAAAAGGGTCTGAAAATCTCGTTAGCTTCATCAATCCAAGTCTGCCATTGCGCTTGAGCTTGCTCCACAGCGCCCAAACAAACGCTTAACTCGCCAATATTGAGTTTTTTCCCTTCGGCCCCAAATCTTAAACCCTGGACAAATTCTTCCAAAGCTTCAAGCTGGCCGTGATCTTCAAGCGCTTTGAAAACCGGCATCACCTTTTGCTCGATGATCTCAACATCAATATGGCTGCTATCACTAAGCGCAGCCTCTGCATGATCAAGACCGCGCTCATCAAACGGGTTCAGCGCCAAATCAGGCTCTAATTTAAGTTCATAAAGCCGCTCCACCATAGCCGGGCGCTTTAACGCCAAATGCCATAACACCGCCTGGGACTCGCCCTTCAAGCGCAACGCCCACTCAATCAGCCGGTCAGAAAAAAACTTGCCCAACAAATATTCTAATATTGGCATTTGAAAACTATGCGGGTCGACCGACCGCTTGCCAAAGGCGTGCCGAAACGGCTCATTAAACACCAAGGCATGGGCAAGAGCTGGCACTTTTTTAAAAGTCTCAAACCTGAGACTATCAACCAATCGTCCGCGGCCAGCACTTAAACCAGAGCCAAATAAATCTTTGAGCCACACAGCCATGTCTGGTTGCTGCCAAGCATGCAAAATATGGTCCCGATACACCATTAATTCTGGCCCAAATGGAGACTGATCAGCCAAAGCTTGCAAGGGAGCGCGGCCAACCAAATTTTGCAAAAGCTTATCTCGCTCAAACAACCGTTCCGCCAAACGGACCCGCTCAAGCGCCAAATAGTTTTTCGCCCGACTTTGCTTAATCCCCTGATCGATATGGGACTCAAGCCTTGCAACAATGCCTTGGTTTTCAGGTAGCGTTAAAATCTCTTGGGTCAGAGGAACAAATTCATCACCCATAAAAATAAACAAACCAAACGCTTCCATGCTGATCGAGCTTTGATCGCCAAGCATGACGCTTATATCAATAGAAGCATGATCACTGGCAAACACCATACCCACCACATCGCCAATGATCGCCTCTTCCACCGCCCAATGGAAAAAATAATCTCCATCATGTTGAACAAGGTTGTCTCGCTCACTCACAGGCGCCATAAGAAAACTCTGACCGGCTAATTCATCTGACCTGGATTGGTTTAAATGATCTTGGTTCCAAGTCTCTAACTGGCGCCGCCAGTGAACTTGCAACCCATTACGCAAGATAAAATCCACCCCCTCCCGCGCCGGGCCAGCATGCAAAGTAAATTCAGGAACATCACGCACCCCAAAACCACCACCTGCACCCTGAGTACTTAAATGACGACTTAAAATAGCCGCCCCTTCAATAGGTGATGACCCAGGCTCATCAAACTCATCCAAACCTTCATCTTCAACAAGGTCAAGTTCCATTTCTATTTTTCTAAGCTGAAGCCCAAATTGATAATGATGTAACGGGCGCAAATGAACCGCCGGACCAATGATCTGATCAAGCCGTGGCACGCCAGTGATGAAAAAACCGGTAAAGTTATCACGCTCAACCGAGCGCATATCATAAAGGTAGGTTGCCAATAGCTGGCTATAATCAACACGCTCTTCTATTTTGTAATCAGCAGAACTTAAACCAATTTCACCAAGCTGAGTTTCAGACCCAGCTTCATCAGCACCGCGGCGATATTGCCCAAACCCAACCACATGCATGTCTAAAAATTTGGTAGCATCCCCACTTAAATAAACATGCGGGACAAACTCTTTATCCAATTGAAAAATCGCCAACTCAATGGGCTCACCGCTCAGTTTAAATCCAAGTACACTGAGTGAAAAATAGGCCCCTTCTTGCAAGGACGGGCCTAACGAAAACGCAATCGGCGCCCCTTTGCTCAATCCATCATAAGGCACAAACAGATCTGTACCATCTTCACCCTTAATGATGATGGCCCCGCAGGCAAAAGACACATCTAAATCTTTAACCGGATATAGAATCACCAAGTTCAGCTCTGAAAGCCAAATCAAATCCAACTGATTAACAGCACTCATAGTTGTATTTTAAAATCCTCAATGCGAATCACACCCGGTTACTCCCCATTAGTGGCAAGGAAATGGCTTCCACACAAGTTTGTTGAGAACTAAAAAACAACCCCACCCAAATCTTTTTCCAAATCAACAATGATGGTAGATTAATCCCCTTAAACACTGAGGCCAAAACA
>JANQQH010000067.1 GCA_028285025.1 Hyphomicrobiaceae bacterium
TTAACGGAAATCTTTTACCGTCCCCCTTATTGGGTACATGCTTTGTTATGGGGGCCGGGCATTATTTTGCTATCAGCTGGTCTGTTGCGTCCCTTCAAAGGGGTGTTGATTGGTTTGCAATACAAACACCAAGCACGTGAAGGGCGTATTGATAAATGAGTATGAAACTGCGGCAATCTGGTCTGCATTGGCCCTTTATTCTCAGCCTAGTCGGCGTTATTATTTTGGTGATGTTGGGCAATTGGCAAATGCAGCGCAAGACCTGGAAGAGCAACCTGATCCAACTGGTTCAAGAGCGCATTTACAGCGAGCCGGTTGGTATTGAAACTTTAAGCCAAAGGGCACTAGAGGGCAAAGATATCCGCTATCAACCCGTTAAAGTTACCGGCACGTATGATTTTGCACATGAGCGGTTTTATTTCTTACCCTTTAAAAACCAAACCGGCTGGCATGTTTTTACACCCTTAGCTTTAGCCTCTGGCGATATCGTTTTTATTGACCGCGGCTTTGTGCCTGAAGACTTCAAACAGCAAAGTGCACGCCGTGACGGTTTACCTTTGGGCAAACTGGAAATAGAAGGCCTGGCCCGCCCGTTCCAAGACGAACAAGGGATGTTTGTGCCTGACAATAATGCGGCCAAAAATCAGTGGTATTGGCGTGATAGGAAAGCCTTGTATGATAGTTTACCAGGCTATCAAGGCCAGCGGTTTGCCTTTATGATTGATGTCAAAAGCAACGCCCAATATGGTAAATGGCCACGTGCAGGGGTGACACGGGTTAAATTTCAAGATAAGCATTTGGGTTATGCGCTAACGTGGTATGGGCTGGCCCTGACATTGGTGGGGGTTTTTGGGGCATTTGCTTTTGTGCGTTTGCGGTCATAAGGCTTTATTGTTTAGGAGACTTAACCATTGAAATATGTAAGCACGCGCGGGCGAGCGCCAGAGCTTGAATTTGAAGATGTGATGCTTGCAGGCTTGGCGCGCGATGGCGGGCTTTATGTGCCCTCAAGCTGGCCAGAGTTTTCACCAAAACAGATTGCAGCCATGCGCGGCGCTTCTTATGCGCAAATCGCGTTTCAGGTGATGGCGCCCTTTGTTGGCAGCTCGATTTCTAAGGATGAGTTTCAAGCTTTAATTGACCAAGCCTATGCCGGCTTTGCCCATAACGCTGTTGCCCCTTTGGTGCAAGCTGATGCAGATTTATGGATCTTGGAGCTGTTCCATGGCCCAACCTTAGCGTTTAAAGATTTTGCCATGCAAATTCTAGGGGCGTTGATGGACCGGGCACTCACCAAACGCGGGGCACGCGCCACCATTTTAGGGGCAACCTCTGGCGATACAGGCGGGGCTGCCATTAATGCCTTTGCTGGCCGCGAACAAATTGACATTTTTATTTTGTACCCCCATGGCCGCGTCTCAGATGTCCAGCGCCGCCAGATGACAACAGCGCCAGAGCAAAACGTATTTAACATCGCCCTTGAAGGCACCTTTGATGATTGCCAGGCGGTGGTCAAAGCCTTGTTTAATGATCTAGAGTTTCGCGATAGCTATCAGGTCAGCGGAGTTAACTCGATTAACTGGGCACGGATTATGGCGCAGATTGTCTATTACTTCAGCTCAGCTGTTGCGTTAGGGGCGCCCGACCGACCCGTTTCATTCAGCGTGCCAACAGGGAATTTCGGAGACATTTTTGCCGGCTTTGTTGCCAAGAAAATGGGCTTGCCGATTGAGCAATTGGTTATTGGCACCAATGTGAATGATATTTTGGTGCGCACTTTGGAAACCGGGATCTACCAGCCCCAAGGGGTAAACGCGACCTATAGCCCGAGTATGGACATTCAAGTTTCGTCTAATTTTGAGCGTTTGATGTTTGAAATGGCCGGGCGCGATGCAGGGCGGATCGTTGCTTTAATGAATGATTTAGAGCAAACAGGGCATTTTAAACTTTCAGACAATGAAGTCAGCCCAATGCGCGCCCAGTTTCAAGCTGTGCGGATCGACGAAACGCAAACCTTTGAGACGATCCAGTCTGTTTATCAAGACAATCATTATGTGATTGACCCACACAGCGCCATTGCCTTGGCAGCAGGGGCCAAGTGTTTGCAAAAGGGTGTGCCCATGGTGGCTTTGAGCACGGCCCATCCCGCAAAATTTCCCAGTGTTGTCACCAAGGCAACCGAAGAAAATGTTGACCAACCAGCCCGGTTGCAGGCGCAATTGCAAGCGCAAGAACGCCTAGAGATATTGGCCAACGATGTGTCTCTTGTGAAAGAGTATATTGCTGGCAAAACCCGTGTGGGGGGTACTGCTGGTTAATGAGTGTTCGCGTATCACAGTTAAACAATGGGCTGGCGATTGTCAGCCAAACTTGGCCGCATTTAGAAACCGCAACCATAGGGATTTGGATTAAGGCCGGCAGCCGAGATGAAGGGCCAGATCAAAATGGTTTGGCGCATTTTCTAGAACATATGGCCTTTAAAGGCACAAATACACGCTCTGCCTTTGAGATTGTTGACCAGATTGAAATGGTAGGCGGGGATTTAAATGCAGCCACAGGTGTCGACCAGACCTCTTATTATGCAAGTGTTCTGCGCCCCAGTGTCGGTGTAGCCGTAGAATTAATTGGCGACATTTTAATTAACCCAATGTTCCCGGAACATGAAATAGCCAGAGAGCGCCAAGTGATTGAGCAGGAAATTTTAGCCTCGCACGATCAGCCAGAAGATGTGGCGTTTGATCTGGCGCAAAGTTTAGCCTTTCCAAACCAGGCCCTTGGCCGCCCGGTAATGGGCTCACGCAGGAGCGTGAATACCTTTCAAGCTGAAGATTTTCGCCAGTTTATGGCCGCCCATTATGGCGCCAAACACATGGTCTTGTGCGCGGTTGGCGCTGTTAATCACAACGAGTTGTGTGACTTAGCAGAAAAGCATTTAAGTCATTTGCCCGCAGGCTCTGCCAAACAAAGTGAGCCAGCCCACTATAAAGGGGGGATTGGCACAGGTCCCTCAGATTTTGAGCAAGGTCATGTGGTGGCCGGGTTTGAAGGCCTTGGCTTTAAGTCAGATGAAATTTTTACAGCGCAAATTCTAAATTATATTTTGGGCGGCGGCATGTCTTCACGCTTGTTTCAAGAAATTCGTGAAAAGCGTGGGCTGGCCTATCATGTTTATGGCTTTCATTCAACTTTTGAGGATACCGGTTTTTTCGGCGCTTATGCAGCCACAAATCAAAAGTCGACTGTGGATGTTACCGATTTAATATTTTCTGAAATTTTCAAAATTGCAACTTATGGTGTAACTTTACCTGAATTACACCGTGCCCAAGCCCAATTAAAATCCGGCTTGGCAAGTGTTTTTGAAAGTACAGGCGCCAGGGCAGAACAGCTTGCGCGCCAAAAGTTGTTTTTTGATAAATCATTTGAGATGGGTGAGTTAATTGAGAAAGTTGAGGCTGTAAACCTTGATGAATGCGGAGCGTTGGCGCAAAAATTAATCTCAAAAAACAATATAACTGTGGCTGTTGCAGGGGTTGACCATAATTGTGATGAATTTGAGCGGTTTAAATCATCCTCATATTGTTTGTCTGATCCGTTGCAAAAATAAGCAACGGATGAACGGGCAAAGCCAAATAATTTAGATATTGGAGCTTAAAGAGCATGGTGTTTTTGCGATCATCTCAGCCTCTTGATCTTGGCCCGGTTTTAAAATTAGATGATTTGACCTTAAGAATGCCGCAAATAGGCGATTTTGTAGCCTGGGCGGCTTTGCGTCAAACCAGCAAAGAAAGGCTCATTCCGTTTGAACCGCAATGGGCGGAAAATGAGTTGTCTAAAGAGGCGTTTCGCAACCGTTTGAGGTTTTATCAGCGTAAGTTTCGTGATAACACGGGCTATCCTTTTTTTATCTTTACTCAAG
>JANQQH010000071.1 GCA_028285025.1 Hyphomicrobiaceae bacterium
AGCTGCTGCTATTCCCCCCGGTATTGAGGGCAAGGATGTTTTGGGCATTGCACAGACAGGTACGGGCAAAACCGCCTCTTTTGTTATTCCGATGTTGTCAAAATTGGAAAAGGGGCGTGCACGGGCACGCATGCCGCGCTCGCTTATTTTAGCTCCAACCCGGGAATTGGCAGCCCAGGTAGCAGATACCTTTAAAGAGCTGAGCACCAATCATAAGCTTACCATTGCGTTGCTTATCGGCGGGGTTTCATTTGATGAACAGAGCAAAAAGCTGGACCGGGGCGCTGATATTTTAATTGCCACACCAGGGCGTTTGTTGGACCATTTTGGCCGCGGCAAGATTTTGCTCACTGGTGTTGAAATTTTGGTCATTGATGAAGCGGACCGCATGCTGGATATGGGGTTCATTGATGATATTAAGAAAATTTGCGGGCTTTTGCCGCCTCGCCGGCAAACCATGTTTTTCTCTGCAACCATGCCAACAGAGATTCAAAAATTTACACAAAGTTTCCTGAGGGACCCTGTGAAGGTTGAAATCGCCCGGCAAAGCACCACAGCGAGCACCATTACCCAGCGCTTTCAATTTTGTTCTGGCGACCAAAGAGACAAACGGGCAGACTTTCGCGCTGCCATCAAAGCGTTAGACATTGAAAACGCAATTGTTTTTTGCAATCGCAAACGTGATGTTTCGATCATGTTGAAATCAATGCAAAAACACGGCTTTAATGTTGGAGCTTTGCATGGCGATATGGATCAACGCCAACGCATGGATACTTTGGATCGCTTTCGGGCCGGTGAGATTAGCTTTTTGGTTGCCAGTGATGTTGCGGCCCGCGGGCTTGATATTCCCAATGTAGGGCATGTGTTTAATTTTGATGTGCCTATTCAGGCGGAAGATTATGTGCACAGAATTGGACGCACTGGTCGTGCTGGGCGAGAAGGGTATGCGGCGACTTTTGTGACTGCAAATGATAAAAAACTTCTTGATGCGATTATTGAGCTTTGTAATTTATCTCCTGAATGGGTAGGTGAGGAACCTTGTGAGGATGATTTTGCTGTCAAAGGTCGACGCGGTACGGGCAAAAGAGGACGCGGCGAGCGGCGTGAACAAAACTCTAAAAGACAGAATCATTCTGGTGCAGACAAAAATTTGAAGTCAAAGCAGAAAAAACAAGCCTCAAGTAGAAAGTCTGAAACTGTTAAACCCTGTGAACCACTAAAAAAACAAAAAATCTCATCCAAGTCGAAAAACTCCCCTAAGCGCCGCCAATCGAATTCTGCTGTTGTCGGTATGGGAGATCACACACCAGCCTTTTTAAAACGAGCCGTAAAAAGCGCGAAAAGACAAAAAACGCCTTAATGGCTGCTAAAGATTTTAAAATTGTTTGCCTGTTTTCACGTATTGAAGGGATTTTTGTTTTTTTGAATTGCTATATTGAAGACTGAGCCGTTTTGATAAAAATATGGATAATATTGCCTTTTATAAGCATTTTGACATTATTTCATTAAATTAAGCATGTTATCGCTCTTTTATCTTAGTTATTAAAGAATTGAATTTTCTTTTGATTGTGTGAAACAAATCTAAGTAATTCTCGTTACTGAATGGATTTATGCCGAATAAATGTGATATTAACACTAAATCTTTATGGTCTTTATCATGTATCAAGTTTTTTTTAATTCTTTAGCCTATTAATTAAAAATTGAGACAGATCTATCATCTTTGTAAACTTATTTTCAGCATAGGCACAATTTTGGGAACCCCCAATGACAGACAGCAATAATAAAGAAGGAAATCACCGCAGCATAGCTTTTGGAGAAAAAGCTCTTGGTTATATTAAATATAATCAATCGTCAGCTACTCCAGAAGCTTATGAGCTTTGGTTTAATTATGCTTGCGGTTTGAAGCCAGAACTTAATGAGAAAATAAAAGAGCTTTTAAGCCAAAGCCCTCGTCTGTCTCAAGAAAAGTTAGATGAACTGTATGATATCTATTTTTTAAAAGATGATGTTGGCGAGCGCATGGAAGAGATCGGCTCTAAGGTCTCTCATGAGCTTAATGATATTATGGATATGGTTGGCAGTTCGCTTAGCAACACTGAAAGCTACAGTGAGAGCTTAGAAGTTTTTACCAGTGAATTGGCTGACATTAAAGATGAAGGTTCTTTGCGTATGATCATTTCATCTATGGCATCAGCTACATTTGAAATGGCACAAAACACCAAGGAACTGGAAGGCAATTTAGCAAGATCAAAAGATCAGATTTCTCAACTGACAACTTCTATAGAAGCCATTCGTACTGAATCTTTAACCGATGCGCTCACCAATATTGCCAATCGTAAGAAATTTGATTTCACCATGCAAAAGGAATGTGATTATTTTAAAGCTGAGAGAGACCCTATGTGTTTGCTTTTGGCTGATATTGATCACTTTAAAACGTTTAATGATACGCATGGGCACCAAACTGGCGATCAGGTGTTGAGATTGGTTGCCGCTATTTTAAAACAAAATGTAAAGGGTCGCGATTTGGCTGCTCGTTATGGGGGCGAAGAATTTGCGGTTGTTTTGCCCCAAACTTCTTTGCACGATGCAATGGTTGTGGCTGAACAAATTCGGCAAGCTGTGGCCAATAAAGAGTTGGTTAAAAAGTCAACCGGTACAAAATTAGGACGCGTAACTTTGTCGATCGGAGTTGCCGAAATAAATGATGGAGATACGATTGACAGCTTAATTGCACGGGCTGATCAATGTCTTTATGCCGCCAAAGCTGATGGTCGCAATAATGTGAAGTCTGAAACTGATCTGGAGCCAGAGCAAGGTGATGGCTCAGCTCAGGATAACAATGCCGCTTAAATGATGCTGCCTGGTTGCTTGACTTATACCATTTCATTTTTTTCTAGCGTTCTAGTTATACCACCAGCATCTGAGCTTTTTTATCAAGCGTTTCATCACTCCCTAAACCGGCCGGCCACTTTTGGGTGAAACGCTCTTTTTCTTGAAGCGTTTCATTGGTCCCAAAACCGGCATCCACTTTTGGGTGAAACGCTCTTTTCTAAGCGTTTCATTGATCCCAAAACCGGCAT
>JANQQH010000087.1 GCA_028285025.1 Hyphomicrobiaceae bacterium
AAAAACAACTGCCCTGCCAAACCAAGACTGGTGCCAAACACAGTAAGAAAACCGGCCCTTAGTCCATATCTCACACTTGTTGCGGCAATAACGGCAACATTAGGCCCTGGAATAAACCCAAGAATCAAAACCGAGAAAACAAAACTAATGATCATAAATCACCCAAAACAAATCTATTTTGCCAGTTTACATAAAATTATACGGATCCACATCCACGACCAACCGTAAATCCCCTTGCGGCTTGGGCAGACGGGCTTGCCAAAGGCGCATAAAGGCTTGCACATCCAAATCACGCGGCGCTTTCATTAACAACCGAAACCGATAACGTCCGCGGATAACCGCCAAAGGGGCTTCCACTGGCCCTAGCACACTCACCTTCTTAGAAGGCGGCACCCGGCGCGCCACTTCTCTGGCATAGCGCTCGGCCACTTCCTTTTGTTTGGCAGACACGATCAAAGCCACCAACCGGCCAAAAGGGGGATAGGTGAGCATCTCACGCGCCTGGGTTTCACGCGCCACAAACGTGTCTCTGTCCCCTGAAAGAATGGCCTGCATCACCGGATGGTCGGGCAAATAGGTTTGCACAAACCCCTTACCCTTCGTCCCCATGCGCCCGGCCCGGCCAGAAACCTGGTGCAACAATTGAAAAGTGCGCTCAGCAGCGCGTGGATCACCAGACCCCTGCAAGCCCAAATCGCCATCAACAATGCCAACCGTTGCCAGCAGCGGGAAATTATGCCCCTTGGCCACAATTTGCGTACCAATGATAATTTGCGCCTCCCCGCTATGGATGGTCTCAATCACCTCTTTTAACGCGTTTATATTCGGCGCCAAGTCAGACGACAGGATCGCTTGGGTCGCTTCAGGGAAAATCTCGCGCACCTCTTCGGCAATCCGCTCCACCCCAGGCCCACAAGGCACAAGGCTATCTTCTGCCTCACATTTCGGGCACGCTTTTGGGCGCGGCATCTTAAAGCCGCAATGATGACATGACAGCGCCCCTTTAAACTTATGCTCCACAAGCCAGGCAGAACATTGCGGACATTGAATGCGATGCCCACAGGCCCGGCACAAGGTTAAAGGCGCATACCCCCGCCGGTTCAAAAACAACAAACTTTGCTCACCCTTGGCCAACGTCTCTTGCATCGCGCCAATTAATGCCGGACTGAGCCATTTGCCCCGCTCTGGCCCGTCTTTACGCATATCAATTGCGCTCATCTGAGGCAAAGCGGCTCCATGAAACCGGCTCTCTAATTTCACATGCCCATAACGCCCTTGGCCCGCATTGATCAAACTTTCCAAAGACGGCGTCGCGCTAGCGAGCACCACCCCTGCCTTGCCCAAAGAGCCGCGCACCACCGCCATGTCTCTGGCATGGTAAAACACATTGGTCTCTTGCTTATAACCAGTGTCATGTTCCTCATCGACAATGATCAGTCCTAAATCTTTAAATGGCAAGAACAAAGCTGAGCGCGCCCCGATGACCGCCTTGACCTCACCGCTCGCCACCGCGCGCCACAACTTAGCCCGCGCCCCATCACTGACAGCTGAATGCCAACTGGCTGGCAAACAGCCAAAGCGTTGCTTGAATCGCTCTAAAAATTGTTTGGTCAGCGAAATTTCCGGCAGCAACACCAACACTTGCCGCCCCTGTTCCAACGCACCGGCAATCGCCTCAAAATAAACCTCTGTCTTGCCAGAGCCAGTTACCCCATCAAGCAGCATCGTCTGAAACGCTCTTGCCTTGCCAACCCCGCGCAATCGGTGGGCAGCTTCTGCTTGCTCCTCAGAAAAGTCCGGCTGCATATAATTTGGTTTGGGCGCTGGAAACGGTTCTTCTTTCAACTGGGCTTGGATCAGAGCACCGGCTTTCACCAACCCGTCAAGCACTTTGGTGGAAACGCCAGCCTCTTGCGCCAAGTTACTTTTGCTCCAGACAAAGTCTGGCTCAATAATCTCCAAGACCTTTTGTCGCGCCGATGTCATTTTAATCTCTGGCGCCACACTTGAAAGCTGAACACCAAACCGTGTCTTTTGCGCTTGAAAAGCTTGTCGCGAACTCATCATCATCCGCAACACAAGGCCAAGAGGAGACAGCGTATAATTGCCCACCCATTGCGCAAAGCGCATGGAAACATCTGGCAAAGGCGGCACATCCAGCCGTTCAATCACAGACTTCATCTTATTAGGGTCAACCGGTTTGGAGAGCACCTCACCATGCTCATCCACCGGCTCGATCACCTGGTTCCAGACAACACCAATCCGTTCCTGGCGGCCAAAAGGCACTTTGACAAAATCACCGGGCTTGAGCTCTAGCGGGGCTTCTTCCTCAAACACAAAGCCTTGGTCGCTCTGGCCAACCAGATAGTCATAGGTCTGATGCACCATAACAGGCAGCAAAATGGGAACGGTTTGAGACAAAACAAAATCCTTAAAAACGTACCTAAACTTAAGGTCATACAATCTTAGACCACAATAAAATGGATTGTGATTCGGACAAAAGGGTGATAGATGCGTTACTAGAGAGACGATAGGATGTTTATTAGCAATAAAGCACCGCCAAAGATAACGGAAAAAAAGCCAAAATGAAATTTTTTGTCGACAGTGCAGATGTAGAAGAAATAGGCGAGCTGGCCGAAACCGGCCTGATAGATGGGGTCACGACCAATCCGTCCCTGGTGGCCAAATCCGGGCGCAACTTTTTAGACGTCGTCAAAGAGATCTGTTCCATTGTTGACGGGCCAGTAAGCGCAGAGGTAACCGCGCTTGACAGCAAAACCATGATTGAAGAAGGCAAAAAGCTCAAAGGCTTGGCAGAGAACATCGCCATCAAAGTGCCGCTCACCTGGGATGGCTTAAAAGCCTGCAAAGCGCTGAGCGATGAGGGCACCATGGTCAACGTCACCCTTTGTTTTTCTGCCAACCAAGCGTTGCTGGCAGCCAAAGCAGGAGCAACTTTTATCTCCCCTTTCATTGGCCGGCTTGATGATATGGGACTGGACGGCATGGAGCTGATCGAAGAGATCCGCACCATCTATGACAATTATGAAGGCTTGAACACCCAAATCCTGGCCGCCTCCATACGCTCGGTGAACCACGTCAAGCAATCCGCCCTCATCGGCGCTGATGTGGCAACCGTGCCTGGTAAAGTGATCAAACAATTGGCCACCCACCCGCTAACCGATAAGGGGCTGGATGCTTTCATGAAAGATTGGGAAAAGACCGGCCAAACAATTTTGTAACCAGCGCCTTAGGAGCTTAAGATAATAATCCCCAAAGTAACAAGTTGGAGGGATAGATGGAAAAACAAGAAACACCAACAAACAATGAGGCCCCTTTAACAGACATTAAAAGCCTCATAGAAGACCTTACCAAAGAAAAAACTAACAACAAAATCCCTATTTTTATTGCCTTTCTTGCCGCCTTTTTAGCGCTTGTTTCGATGGCAGATGATGAAGCGGCCAAAAACGCGCTAGAGGCCCAAATAGAAGCCTCAAA